>NZ_JBIBKS010000010.1:212660-326851 GCF_042959345.1 Streptomyces sp. NPDC007905
GGCCGGGCCGACCACCCGGTCGTCGGGCAGGGCGCCGCCCCGCTGAAACCGCGCCGGCGGCTGCCCGTGCGCCGGGGCGGCCTCCAGCTGCACCCACTGGTGGGCGATCAGCGTCCGGGACACGGCACGGTAGGGGCCGGGCCGACCACCCGGTCGTCGGGCAGGGCGCCGCCCCGCTGAAACCGCGCCGGCGGCTGCCCGTGCGCCGGGGCGGCCTCCAGCTGCACCCGCTGGTCGGCGATCAGCGTCCGGGACACGGCGCGGTAGCGGGCGAGGACACCCTCGTCGCAACGCTCGGGGAAGCCGTACGCGACCAGGGAGGGGCTGCCCTGCTCCGCCCCGGGCGGCGCGAACCTGGCCGGGGCCAGGGGCGCGTCGTGGTCCAGTTCGAGGACGGCGAGGTCGCGGGGTCGGTGGCGCCGCCCGCCCAGCCGCCGGGCACGGCCACGGCCGCGGGCAGCCCGTCCAGGCCGGGCCGGCTGGGGAAGCTCACGGTCCCGGTGACAGGCCGCTGTCCCGGACGACGTGGGCGCAGGTCGGCACCGTGCGGCGGGTGACGAGGAAACCCGCGCCGGCCACCGCGCCCCCGTACTCGATCCGGGCGTGCCAGGCCGCGCCGCTCATGACGGGGGCGTGGGCTCCGACGCCGTCGACGCCCAGCTCAGCCGGACGACCAGCTGCCCCTCCGCCGCCCCCTTGGCGATGACCGCCCCGGCCTCAGCGCTGAGCTTCACACCGAACTCCAGCTCCACCGAGTCGGGACGCAGGTTGCCGTCCCGGAACACGCGCAGGGCGGAGTGGGCCGCCGCGCGCACTCCGCCCAGCGCGCCCTCGAAGGTACTGGCCGCCTGGGCCGCGGGGCCGCCCTCGCCGCGCGAGACGAGCCGGGTCCCGCTCGCGCCGTCCGCGGCCTCCACCACGACGACGGCGCCGTCCTCCGTGGTGAACTCCATCAGCTTGTTCATGACGCTGTCCGCCCCCCGTGCTCTTGATCCACGACCAACTCCATTGTTGCGGAAGGGGAGTGGAGCTGTCCGCCCTTCCAGCCTGGTGCTGGTGCCGCGTTGATGGGAAGCCGCCAGGGCACCTTTCCGCCAGGACCGGTCAACTCCCGGGCGACAGGCGGCACATGACACTCATCCCAGCACTCCGCGCACCAGGACGGACATCCCCGGACGAGAAGAGGCGTGCATGAGGAGAAGACCAGGCGGACGTGGTGCGGCCCTGCTGTCGGCCGGGCTTGTGATCGCCCTGTCGCCGACGGGCCCGGCGGTCGCGAAGACGGCCGTCACCGCGGACCGGCACACCCCGGGCGCCGGGACCACCGTCACCCTCGTCACCGGCGACAGGGTCACCGTCACCGACCTCGCCCACGGGAGGAAGACGGTCACCGTGCGGCGGCCCACCGGGGCCACCGGCGCGGTGCGGACGCAGATGAGCGACGGCGACATCACCGTCGTACCGGACGAGGCGCTGCCGTATCTGCGGGCCGGCACCCTGGACCGGCGGCTGTTCGACGTGAGCGGGCTGATCCGGCAGGGGCTGACGGACGCCAAGGCCGACACGCTCCCGCTGATCGTGACCTACGGCAAGGGCGCCCGCGCCGCCACCCCGGCCGGCGCCGAGCGCACCCGGACACTGCCGAGCCTGCGTGGCGCCGCCGTCGACGCGGACCGGGGACGCGCCTTCTGGCGGTCCTTCACCCGAAACGGAAGCGTCGGCAAGGTCTGGCTCGACGGGCGGGTCGAGGCCGACATGGCCGACAGCAACGCCCAGATCGGCACGCGGGCCGCCTGGGACGCGGGGCTGACCGGCAAGGGCGTCACGGTCGCCGTCCTCGACACCGGCGTCGACCCGAGCCACCCCGACCTGAAGGACCGGGTCGGTGCCACCAGGAGCTTCGTCGACGGGCAGGAGATCGCCGACCGCAACGGGCACGGCACGCACGTCACCTCCACCGTCGGCGGCAGCGGTGCCGCCTCCGACGGCAGGGAACAGGGGGTCGCGCCCGGCGCCACCCTCGCGGTCGGCAAGGTCCTCAGCGACCAGGGTTCGGGCAGCGAGTCCCAGATCATCGCGGGCATGGAGTGGGCGGCGCGGGACGTGCACGCCCGGGTGATCTCCATGAGCCTGGGCTCGACCGAGCCCAGTGACGGAACCGACCCGATGGCCCAGGCGGTGAACACCCTCTCGAAGGAGACCGGCGCCCTCTTCGTCGTCGCGGCCGGCAACACCGGCACCCCGTCCTCCATCGGCTCGCCCGCCGGCGCCGACGCGGCCCTCACCGTCGGCGCCGTGGACTCGGGCGACCAGGCGGCCTACTTCACCAGCGCCGGACCCCGCTACGGCGACAACGCCCTGAAGCCGGACATCTCCGCGCCCGGCGTCGACATCCTCGCCGCCCGCTCCCAGCTCGTCCCCGGCAGCGGCTACTACACCTCCCTGAGCGGTACGTCCATGGCGACCCCGCACGTCGCCGGAGCGGCCGCCCTGCTCGCCCAGGCCCACCCCGGCTGGAGCGGCGCGCAGCTGAAGGACGCGCTGATGTCCAGCTCGAAGCAACTCGACGCCTCCGCCTACCTGCTGGGAGCCGGGAGAGTCAGCGTTCCCGACGCGGTCGAGGCGGAGGTCACCGCCACCGGCAGCGCCGACCTCGGCTTCCACAGCCGGCCGTACGAGGCCGACAAGCCCGTCACACGGACCCTCACCTACACCAACTCGTCCGACAGCGACGTGCGGCTGAAGCTCGCCGTCCAGGGCGGCCCGGACGGTGTGGCCACCCTCGCCGACTCCGCCCTCACCGTCCCCGCGCACGGCACCGCGGCCACCACCGTCACCGGCGACGGATCGAAGGCGCCGGTCGGCGAGAGCAGCGGGCAGATCGTGGCCTCGGGGCCGGACGGCACCCCGCTCGCACACACCGTGTTCGGGCTGGTCAAGGAGGGGGAGCGGTACACGCTCACGGTCCGCGTCCTGGACCGCGACGGAGCGCCCACCGCCGCCGACCTCGCCGTGCAGCTGCTCGCCGCGGGCGAGGACGCCCAGCCGGCGCACGTCGGCGACTCCGGCACCCTGAAGCTGCGCCTGCGGCCCGGCACCTACAGCGTGGCCTCCTTCCTCGACGTGCGCGGCAGCCACGGCGCCGACTCGCTCGGCCTCGGCTTCCTCGCCGCCCCCGGGATCACCCTCGACCGCGACCGGGACGTCACCCTGGACGGAAGGACGTTGCGGGAGATCAAGGCCGACGTCGACCGGCGCACCGAGACGCGTCAACTCCTCATGGAGTACGACCGGACGGCGAACGGCGCCGACCTGTTCGGCGCGGTCCAGGTACCCCTGGCCTACGACAGCGTCTTCGCCGCGCCCACCCCGAAGGTCACGCAGGGCAATTTCGAGTACCGGACCGTGTGGCGGCTGGCCAAGCCGCTGCTGGCGGTCAAGGGGATCGGCGAGGCGACCGTACAGGCGGGCGGCACACTGATCGAGGGACGGACGAAGCTGCCGCTGGTCGACGTCGGCGACGGGCCGTTCACCGGGGTGTCCGGCAAGGCGGTGCTCGCGCGCCTCGCCGACGGCGCCGACCCGGCCGCCCTGGCCCAGGCCGCCCAGGACGCGGGCGCCAGGGCGCTGTTCGTGACGGACGACGCGCCCGGCCGGCTGATGGCCTGGTGGGGCACGGACGACAACGCCGAACGGCCCCTGCAGATCGCCACGGTGAGCCGGGCGGACGCGGCACGGCTGCGGTCGGCCGGACAGGCCGACATGACCGGCACCCGCAACTCGCCCTACGTGTACGACCTGTCCGAGGGCCACCCGGGCGCGATCCCGGACCGGGACCTCACCTACGCCCCCTCGGGACGGCAACTCGCCGCCGCGCACGTGAAGTTCCATGCCGCCGAGCCGGTGAACGGCGGTGAGTTCCGGTACTCGATCACCGGGACCTTCCCGATCGGCCTCGGCTTCCAGGAGCGCGTCGACCTGCCCGCCGAACGCACCGACTACGTGTCCACCGGTCCGGGCCAGCTGTGGCACGAGTCCGTCACCGCCCGCGACGGCGCGCTCGAGGAACGCAGCGGACTGGTGCGCTACGCCGGCGGAACCCGGCCCGAGCTGAACTGGTTCCGTCCCGTGTGGCACCCCTGGCTCGACACCGGCCTCGGCTGGGGGCAGCAACGGGCCGGGAACGAGATCCAGTTGAACACCCCCGGCTGGGGCGACTCCGGGCCCGACCACACCGGCTTCGGGGACGTGTGGAGCGAGGGCAGCGGGATGAGCCAGACCACCGCCGTCTACCTGGACGGTGCGCCGGTCGACCGGCGCACCGGCTCCGGCGTCCAGGTCCGGGACGCCCCCGCCGACGAGCACACCTACAAGGTGGTCACCGACACCGCCCTGGACGCCGGCCGCTGGCAGCCCGCCACCAGGGGCCACACCGAGTGGACCTTCCGGTCGGCGGCCACCCCGGAGGACCGCTGGACCTGCCTGCCCCTGATCAACCTCGCCTTCGACCTCGACACCGACCTCGCCGGCGAGGTGCGCGGCGGGCAGCGGACACCGGTCGGGCTCGGCGTCGAGTACGTGGCGAACGCGGCCGGCACCGGCATCCTCGGCGGCGGGCGGCTCGAGGTGTCGTACGACGACGGGGCGACCTGGCGGAAGGTCCCGCTGACCGTCGGCCGGGGTGCCTCCTGGCACGGCACGCTGACCGTGCCGCGCGACGCCGCCCGCGTCTCCCTGCGGGCCTCGGCCCACGACGACAAGGGCGGCTCGGTGACCCAGGAGATCATCCGGGCGGTGGGCGTGGAGTAGTTCAGGAGCGGGGGTGGTCCCCGGCCTCGACGACGCCCCGGACCACCCCCAGGTCCACCAGGTCCTGCGGCCGGATGCGCAGCTGCCCCGCGGTCTCCTCCACCTCCTGCGGCGGGCGCTTGAGTATGGCCGCGGCCAGTTCCGGCGCGATCACCGAGAAGTAACTGTCCGGAGTGGCCCAGGTGCTGCCCGGCGCGGCCAGCGCCAGCGCCCCGCCGGAGCCGCCCTCGCCGACGACGAGCGTGGTGATCGGCACCCGCGCGGAGGCCACCGCCCCGAACACCTCGGCGATCGCGGCCCCGGCCCCCTGCTGCTCCGCCTCGGCGTCATTGGCCGCACCCGGCGTGTCCACCAGCGTCAGCACCGGGATGTCGAGCCGGTCGGCGAGCCGGATCAGCCGGGCCGCAGTGCGATACCCGGCGGGCCGGGTCGCCGCCCCGGTCTGCGCCGCGTACGCCACGGTGCCGCCGCCCCGCTCACCGAAGCCGCACAGCATGCCGTCGGGGTCCGTACCGCCGCAGCGGTCGCCGCTGAGGGAGACCCTGTGGGTGAAGTAGGCGTCCAAGTAGTCCTGCGCGTGCGGGCGTTCGGGGGCGCGGGCACGGCGGACGGCCTCCCAGCCGGTGGCGGGGAGGGCGGCGGAGCCAAGGGCCCGCGGTGCGGGAGCCTCCCGCGCCGGGGTGGTGAGCAGCCGCAGCCACCTCCCCAGCGTGCTGCGCAGTTCCTCGGGCCGTACCACCGCGTCCGCCGACCCCGCCGCCACCTGCGCCTCGGCCGTGTAGGCGGACGGATCCGCGTCCCGTGGCCGCACCCGGGAACCCGCGAAACCCACCTGGGCGCCCGGGAGCGCCAGGATCACATCGGCTCCGGCGCCCAGGGTGGCCCAGCCACCGCCGGTCGTCGGATCCCGCAGGACCGCGATCTGCGGCAGCCCCGCCTCGCGGGTGAGCGCCGACTCACGGGCCACGCGCTGGAGTTGGGTCAGCGCGAGCATGCCCTCCTGCATCCGGCTGCCGCCGGTCGCGACCAACGGCACCACCGGGAGCCGGTGGGCCCGGGCGTGCCGGTACGCCGCCTGCAGACGGTCGCCGGTGCGCTCGCCCAGGGAGCCACCGAGGAAGCCGAACTCGAACGCGATCAGCACGGCCCGGGTGCCCCCGACGCTCGCGGTGCCGCAGACGACGGACTCCTTCTCACCGGTGCGCTCGGCGGCGCGGGCGCGCGAGGCGTCGTAACCCTGCCAGCCGAGCGGGCCGTTCACCTTCGCGTCACGTGCCGGGTCGGGGAGTTCCTCGAAGGTCTCCTCGTCCGCGACCAGCGCCAGGACCTCTCGTGCCGACAGCCGCTCAGGCATCGGCCACCAGCGCCCGCTTCATGATCTTCCCCATGTCGTTGCGGGGCAGCGCGTCCAGGTGGTGGACCACGCGCGGCCGCTTGTGCGGGGCCAGCCGCCGGGCGACGTGCTCGGCCAGTTCCTCCGCGGACGGCGGAGTTCCCGGGTCGGCCGGGACGATCCACGCCACGATCCGCTCGCCCAGGTCCGCGTCAGGCTCCCCGGTGACCGCGGCCTCCCGCACCCCCGGATGCTCCAGCAGCGCGTTCTCGATCTCGCCCGCCCCGATCTTGTAACCGCCGCTCTTGATCAGGTCGGTGGCCTTGCGCCCCACGATGCGGACATACCCGTCGCGCTCGCGCACCGCCACGTCGCCGGTGCGGAACCAGCCGTCGGCGGTGAACGCGGCGGCGGTCGCCTCGGGCCGGTTCAGGTACTCGGTGAACAGATTCGGGCCGCGCACCTGGATCTCGCCGACGGTCTCGCCGTCGTACCCGGCCACCTCGGTGCCGTCCTCCTCCACCAGCCGCAGCTCGACGCCCGGCAGCGGCACCCCGACCGTCCCGGCCCGGGCCTCGCCGTCGGCCCGCACGCTGGTGTTCATCAGCGTCTCCGTCATGCCGTACCGCTCGATCACCCGCCGACCGGTCGCGGCCAGGATCCGCTCGTGGTCGTGCACGGGCAGCGCCGCCGAGCCGGAGACCAGCAGCCGGGCCCGGGCGAGGGCCTTGGCCAGCTCCGGGTCGTCCGGGAGCGCCTCGGCGATGCGGTGGTACATCGTCGGCACCCCGAACAGCATGGTCGCGCCGTCGTTCAGCTCCCGGGCCACCCCCTCGGTGCTGAACCGCCCCAGGTGCCGCACCGAACCGCCGCGCCGCAGCGGGCCGAGCACGCCCAGTACGAGCCCGTGCACATGGAACAGGGGCAGCCCGTGTACCAGCACGTCCTCGCCGGTCCACTGCCAGGCGTCGGCGAGCGCGTCCAGGGTCGCGGCGAGGGCCCGGCGCGGGACGACCGCCCCCTTGGGCGGCCCGGTGGTGCCGGAGGTGTAGACGATCAGCGCCGGGTCGGCGTCACCGGCCCGCTCCTCGGGGACGCCGCCGGTGGCGGAGGCGTCCACGTCGAGCCGGGCCACGTGGCCGAGCGCGGAGGGGAGCTCCGCGCCGGGAGCGGCCAGGACCAGGTCCGGCGCGCTGTCGGAGACGATGTGCGCCAGTTCCTTCTCGCCCGACTTCGGGTTCAGCGGCACCGCGGCCACCGCGGCGAGCAGCGCGCCCGTCACGGCGACGGCGGTCTCCAGCTCCGGCGTCGCCCACACGGCGACCCGGCCGGCTCCGCGGATCCGCCCGGCGAGCGCACCCGCGGCACCCGCGAGTGCGCCGTACGTCAACGACCGTTCGCCGAACCGCAGGGCGACCCGCTCGCCCGGGCCGTCCGCCAGGGCGGGGAAGAGGGAGGACACGCGGCGACACTCCTTGGGGTCGGGGACTTCAGCACCTTCCTACACCAGCCGCCGCGTTCCGACGACCGTGCTCAGGTCCGCTGCCAGCCGCAGTTCGGCCGACCGCAGCGCCGGATGCCCGAGCCAGTGCAGCCGGGCCCGGTCGGCCGCACCCTCGTGCACCGGCGGCCAGCCGGTCCCCGGGGTGAAGTCGTCGACGGCGACCGTCCCGCCGCGCACCAGCAGCTTCTCGACGTCGGCCGGTGCGTCCCCGGACACCTTCCCCTGCGGGCTGTCCCGGTTCCCTGGGTGCTTGTTAGCCTCCCGGTGATCGAACCGTCGTACGACAGGGAGCCCGACGTGCCCCGTATCGCCCTCGCCACCTACGACCCCGGCACCGAGCCGAGCAAGGACGGCGACCTGCCGGTGCTGGTGCGGGCGCTGCGGGAGGCGGGGGCCGAGGCCGAGGCGCGGCACTGGGACGACCCGGACGCCGACTGGGGCGGCTACGACCTCGTCGTCATCCGCTCGACCTGGGACTACAGCTGGCGTGCCGAGGAGTTCGGGGCGTGGGTGGAGCGGGTCGGCAAGGCCACCCGCATCGCCAATCCGGCCGGGATCGTGCGCTGGAACACCGACAAGCGCTACCTCGGCGATCTCGCGGCGGCCGGTGTGCCCACCGTCCCCACCCGCTACCTCGCTCCGGGCGAGCCCGTCGGCCTGCCCACCGACCACGAGTACGTGATCAAGCCGACCTCCGGCGCGGGCGCCCGGTTCGCCGCCCGCTACACGCCCGCCGAGCACGAGACGGCCGTACGGCAGCTGGCGCGGATGCATGCGGAGGGGTTCACCGCGATGGTGCAGCCCTACGTGCGGGGCATCGACGTCAGCGGGGAGCGGGCGCTGCAGTTCTTCGGCGGCCGTCTGCTGCACGCCAGCCGCAAGGGCGCCGTGCTCGCGCCCGGCACCCCCTACGACGCCGACAAGGTCGCCCATCCCGACCTGGAGCCCTGGCAGCCGACGGATGCCGAACTGGCCGTGGCCGAGCGGGCGTTGGCGGCCGTACCCGGCGCGGCCGGGCTGCTGTACGCGCGGGTGGACCTGGTCGACGGCGAGGACGGACGGCCCAGGGTGATGGAGCTGGAGCTGGTGGAGCCGAACCTGTTCCTGTTTCTGCACCCGGACTCGCTCCCGCGCGTGACGGAGGCGATCCTGGCGGCGGCCGCACGGGACCAGGCGGCCGGAGGGGACCATGCGGCCGCACCGGACCAGGCGGCCGGACGGGACTAGAACGTCCCGCCCCCGGCCGTGGCCCGGCAGGCCTCGGCGTACGCCCGGACCAGTGGCCGTCCCTCGTCCTCGCGGCGCCAGGCCAGGGCGCGACCAGGTCCGCGAGGACGTCACCACCTGGGAGAAGCAGGCCAGGGCGCCGGCTTCGACGCCTGAGACGGCCGGGCGGTTCAGGTGCGGACCGCCGTGCGCTGCAGCAGCCCCCAGGTGAACTCGGCGACCACCTCGTGCCGTGCCCCGTCCCGGTCGGGGGCGGTGAGGGCCAGCCCCCAGCGGGTGGGCGCCGTGCCCTCCAGCGGGCGGGCGGGGGCGAAGGCACGGGCGGCCTCGTCCACCGTGCACGACCACGGGGTGAGGTCCTCCAGGGTGCGCAGGACCGGGGCCGGCGCACCCGGCGCCCGCACCAGCCACTCGTTCCAGACCGCGCCGTCGGGGGAGACCAGCACCTCGAAGCGCAGCTCGGGCCACAGGGGCAGCGCCCACTGCCGGGCCTCGCAGTCGACGTCCCCGAGGCGGCGCCGGACGACGGCCGCGGGCTCGCCGAGGACCGACCGGTAGCGGGCGGCGGCGGACCGCGACCTCGGGGACCGGACCATCGCCTGCCAGCGCTTGTTGGCCTCCCGCATGTCAGCGATCGACGCGCCCAGTTCGCGCCGGGCGTCCTCGACCAGGCCCGGATTGTGGTCGGCCATGCGGCGCAGCAGCACCAGCTGGAAGTCGAGATGCATGCACTGATGGTGCCCGGCTCGCTCCGGCCCATTGCCCGCGCAACCTTCGATGACTAGCCTTTGTTCGCCATGCCGATCGTCTGTTGAAATCTCGAACACAGGCGCTGAGACCCAAGGGAGGGGCCGGACGTGGGACGCCTCGTGCCTGCCGTGACCCGAGCTCTGGACATTCTTGAGCTGTTCCTCGACGGGGACGGGACGCTCTCCGCCCCCGACATCGTGCGCAAGCTGCAGCTGCCGCGCACCACCGTGCATGAGCTGGTCACCACGCTCGCCGCACGCTCGTACATCGTGCCCGTGCCGGGAGAGCCCGGACGGTACCGGCTCGGCGTACGGCCGTACCAGCTCGGCAGCCGCTACGCCGAGCAGCTCGACCTCGCGGCCGAGGGGCAGCAGGTGGCCCGCTCGGTGGCGGAGACCTGCGACGAGACGGTTCACGTGGCCATCCTCGAGGGCACCGACGTCATCTACATCGCCAAGGTCGACTCCACGCACGCGGTGCGCATGGTCTCGGCCGCGGGCCGCCGCCTCCCCGCGCACTGCACCTCCGTCGGCAAGATGCTGCTGGCCTCGCTGCCGGAGCAGGAGCTGGCGGCGCGGATACCGGACGGCGCCGAGCTGACCGCCATGACCCCGAACAGCATCACCGATCCCGCCGCGCTGCGCGAGGCCCTGGCCGGGATCAGGCAGCGGGGCATCGCGTTGGAGAGCCGTGAGTCCAACCCGGACGTGTCCTGCGTGGCCGCCCCGGTGCACGACCGGGCCGGGCACGTGGTCGCCGCCCTGTCCATCTCGGTCCCCATGATCCGGTGGAGCGACGAGCGCCGGGCGGAGCTGGAGCAACTGGCAGCGAAGGGTGCGGCGGAGCTGTCGGAGCGACTGGGCCACCGGAGCGTGGCATGACGGCCTACGAGGTCGCCGTGCGCGCGCAGGCGGCGCTCGGCGAGGGGCCGACCTGGGACCCGGCGACGGGCCGCCTCGTCTGGCTGGACATCCTGGGCATGCGCGTACACACCTACGACCCCTCGTCGGGGCGTCGTACGGCCCGTACCACCGAGCAGCACGTCGGCGCGGCCAAGCCCCGTGCGGGCGGCGGCCTGGTGCTGAACCTGAGGGACGGCGTCGGCCTGCTCGATCCCGACGACACCTTCCGCTGGCTGCACCACGAGCCCGTCCCCGGGCGCCGCGCCAACGACGCGGCCGTCGCCCCCGACGGATCCCTCTGGGCGGGCACGATGCGCTACGACGAGGCGACGGGGGGCGGCACGCTGTCCCGTCTGACCGGCGACGGAGACGTGCGAACGATCCTCTCCGATGTCACGGTCAGCAACGGCACCGGCTGGAGCCCGGACGGCAGCCTGATGTACTACGCCGACACGCCGACCCGGCGGGTGGACGTCTTCGACCACGACGGCGGGGTCGTCCGCAACCGCCGCCGGCTGACGGAGATCGAGGAGGGCGCGGGCTTCCCGGACGGCCTGACGGTCGACGCGGAGGGCTGCGTGTGGGTGGCCCTGTGGGACGGGGGAGCGGTCCGCCGCTACACGCCGTCCGGCGAGCTGGACCGGGTGATCTCCCTGCCCACCCCGCGTACGACGGCCTGCGCGTTCGGCGGCCCGGACCTGACCGACCTGTACGTCACGACGGCCCGCACGGGGCTGCCGGCCCCGCATCCCCTGTCGGGCTCGGTGCTGGTGGTCCCGGGCGCGGGGAAGGGACTGCCGCAACCGGCGTTCTCGGGCTGAGCGATGCCGTGGCTGCGGCGGATGGGGTGCCCTCCGGCCGACGGCGCCGCAGTTCCCCCGGGGGGCGCGGGGAACTGCGCGACCGGCCCCCACGCACCCGCAGCCGGAGCCGGTCCCCACGCACCGCGACCTCGCCCGCGACGGCCGACCCCCGCCTACAGCACCCCCGCAGCCTTCCGCTCCTCCACCGTCAGCGGCGGAGCACTGAGCGCGGGCTTCAACGGCCCCACCGCGGCAGCGAGCACCACGCTCGGTGCCAGCAGCGCCTGCGCCCCCCGCTCCAGGGCCGTCACGTCGGTGACCCTGCGGGCGATGCGGCCGTTGCCCGTGGCGGTGCGCAGCAGGCGGCCGAGGTAGGCGGACAGCAGGCGGTCCCGCAGGGTGGGGCCCGTCTTGGTGGCGCCGGGGTAGAAGACGTCCGCCCCGATCGCGAGGTCCCAGGCCGCCCGGACCGTCCGACCCACCGCCTGCTGGACCCGCCGGGACAGGCCCGGGGAGCCGAGTCCGCGACGGCGGATCACATCCCGCAGAGCCAGGGCGGATTGGGCCGAGACGGCCATCCCGTGGCCGTACACCGGGTTCAGCGCGCACACGGCGTCCCCGAGGACCGCGAAGTTCTCCGGCCACACCGGCATCGTCTCGTAGAAGTAGCGGCGGTTCGCGGTGGTCCGGGTGACGGCCACCTCCGTCAGCGGCTCCGCGTTCGCCAGCAGCTCCCCGATGAGCGGGTGACGCAGCTCCTCGCACGCGTACCGGGTGAAGTCGGCGGCCGTGGCCGGCAGTCCGTCGTTTCTGCCGCCGAACAGCGTGACCATCCACTTGCCGTCCTCCACCGGCATCAGCACACCCCCGCGCCCGGTCCCCGCGCCCCGCGGATCGGGCTCGATGTTGACGACCGGGAACCCCTCCCGCGCCTGCTCCGGCGCCCGGAACAGCCGGCTGGCGTACACCAGGCCCGAGGCGACCTCGCGCCGCTCCGGCCCGGGCAGGCCCAGTTCGGTCAGCCAGTGGGGGGCCCGGGAGCCGCGGCCCGTGGCGTCCACGACCAGGTCGGCCGCCAGGGTGCGCTCGATGTCGTCGTGGGGCCGGATCCGTACCCCGGTCACCGTCGCGCGCGTACCCGCGAGACCGACCGCCTCGGCCCGCTGCACCAGCTCGATGTCCCCCTCGGCCAGCACCAGTTGCCGTACCACCCAGTCCAGCAGGTCCCGGCTGGCCGGCAGCATGAACGCCGACTCGGCCCACCGCCGGTACCAGCCGTGCGGCGACAGCGCCACCATGTCCGTGGTCATCGGCACCCGGCTCACCCCGGCCGCCCGCAGCCGCCCGATCGCCCCGGGCAGCAGCTGCTCCAGCGCCCGCGCCCCACCCGACCACAGCTGGTGCACGTGCCGGGCCTGCGGCAGCCCCTGACGCGGCTCGGGCCCCGTGGGCAGCGCGTCCCGCTCGACGACGGTCACCCGGGCGCCCGTCGAGGCCAGGGCGCGGGCCGCGAGCAGGCCGGCGAGGGAGCCGCCGAGCACGACGGCGGCGGGCTTGCGTTCACTCATGTACGGCAACGCTCTCTGCTGGGGCGGCCGCACGCGCGCGGACCGCCTCGATGTCGTCGGGACGGCGCAGGGCTCGGGAGACGGCCCCGATCTCCTGGAGCAGGCTCGTGGTGTCGGGGCCGGCGGCGGCCTCGGGCGGCTCCGGGCCACGGTTCCTCGCCTCGATCGCGTCGAGGATGCTCACCGCGGCCGCCAGCGCCCGCGCCCGCTCCGGCGGATGCCCGAGGCCGAGCGCGGCGTCGTACGACCGCCTGCCCAGACCGGTGTCGATGTGCCGGGCCAGCGGCAGCAGCACGTCCCGGATGAACGTCTCGCGCCGGGTCAGCCGCAGCTCGGGCGTGGCCCGCAGCACGAACGGCACGCCCTCCCCGCTCGTGGACCACATCAGCTGGTACAGCGGCCGCAGTTCGCGGTGGGCGAGCCGGACCCGCCAGCGGGCGTGCAGGTACTGGCCGGCGTGCGGAAGGATGAAGCCGACCGCGATCAGGATGGCGGACAGCGCGGCGATGGGCGGGGCGAGGTGGGTGCTCAGCCAGTCCAGGTTCTGCCCGCACCAGCGCGCGGCGACCGCGATCAGTTTGGACGCGTCGAAGATCAGGTTCAGCACATAGCCGGCGCCGAGCAGCTTCAGCCCCCAGCGCAGCCAGGCGTCCAGGCCCTCGGTGCGCACCCAGTTCCAGATCAGCTTGGAGGTGATCAGGCAGGCCGCGGCGTGCGCGACGAGGTAGAGCAGGATCTCCTCGCGCATGAACGGGGTGGTGGCGTAGTACGTGTCCAGGTCCCGCAGCCGCTCCTCGGGCGCGTCGGCGAGCAGGAACAGCACCCACAGCGCGACGACCACCCCGGAGTAGACCGAGATCACCCACCGCATCGCGCGGCGGGTGGCGGCCGAGCGGTCCGACAGGCCGTTGCGCCAGGTGATGATCAGCAGCAGGCAGGATCCGCAGAACGCGGTGATCAGCGAATAGCACCAGGGCGCCGAGACGTTGGGCACGCCGGTGAGCCGGTTGACGGCGGCGATCGTGGAGGGCGTGCAGAACACGAACACCGCGCAGGCGAGCAGCAGCAGCCCGCCGACCGCGCGCAGCAGCGGGTCCCGCCACAGCCGGATGATCGTGGGCAGCTTGATCACCAGGGCCGCGGTGAGCACGGCGGTGGGGATCCAGAAGGAGATGTAGAACTCGCTGAGGAAGTCCGACGGGTCGAGCGCCAGCAGGGTCACCGAGCGGCTCCTCGGCGTCCGCGATAGCCGAGTGAGCGTTGGACGGGGTCGAGGGGTGTGCCGGGTCCGGTGCCGTCGAGACAGGGCCGGAACAGGGTGGCGAGGCGGTGGCCGAAGTCGTCGGCCTCGGCCTCGTCCGCCGCCCGGGAGCCGTTGCGGGCGGCCACCGTCAGCACCATGTCCCGCCGGCGGGGCTCGCCGGCGAACGCGCGGGCCGCCGCCGCCCCGGCCAGGTGGTGGTGCCGGTGCCCGGCGTGCAGATGCCACAACTCGTGCCCGAGGATGACCAGTTGCTGCACGGCCTCGGCGCGCTCCTCCACGATGACCAGGTCGAAGTCCTGGAACTCCACCCACAGGCCGGTGACCTCGATCTCGTCCGGGAAGCGCTCGAAGCGCAGCTCCACCGGCCGCCCGGCCCGCCGTGCGCTCATCTCCTCGCACAGCGCCCGGCACAGGTCCCGTACGCCGTCCGGCGCCTGCGGCCGTGCGCGGACGGCGGCGGCGAGGTCGGCGGCCAGGGAACGCATCGCCGAGCCCGGACGGGAGCCGCGCAGCCGTGCGGCCAGCCGTGCCGCCCGCTCTCGCGCGCCCGCGATGGTCATCGTTCCCCCTTCTCACCGCCGGTGTGCGGCTCGTCCGAGCGTACGCGCCTGGATGTGTTCGCGTCATGCGATCCAACGACCGTTGTTCAAGGGCTAACCACCTATGAGCTCTGCCCGGCCCATGGACGCGCAAGCGCTTCGAATCCACGGTTCCGTTCGAAGTTACGGGCGTTGTCCGACTCCGAGCCGGGCCTGACGGCAGACGACGTTCCACCCGTTCGCGCGGACCTCCCGGTACGGCCGCGGTGAGGTCCTCGACGTCCGGGTGGACTCGCCGACGTACGACACGAAGAAGTACGGCGGGACGGACCTGCTGCACGCCACCGCCGTCCATGCGCAGGACGGCACGGTCACCGTCTGCGCCGTCAACCGCAGCCGCACCGAGTCGCTGCCGCTCGAAGTCGCCCTCAACGGGCTCGGCCTGACGGCCGTCACGGAGCACAGCGCCCTGGCGGACGCCGACCCCGATGCCCGCACACCCTGGACGACCCCGAGCGGGTCACTCCGCACCCGGTCGAGGGCACCGCCGTGGAGGACGGCACCCTCACCGCGGTACTGGAGCCGCTGTCCTGGAACGTGATCAGGCCGGCGTAGGACGCCGGCTCAGTGGCCGGGGGAGGGCACCGGGGTCACCGGTACTCCTCCGGCCGCCCGGCCCAGCAGGGTCAGCTGGACCTTCCCCGGCCCGGACAGCGTGGTGAGCTCCGAAAGGACCGCCAGCGCGAGGGTGTTGGTGCCCCGGGTGCGCAGGATGCCGTTCGGCAGGACGAAGGTGTGCTGCGGGCCGACGTTGTTGATGTACTGGCCCATGTTCCAGCCGTTGAGGAAGATCTGCGCCCGGTAGGCCCGGTAGGGGTCGTCCTCCAGGGTCAGGCCGACCGAGGCGTCGATGTCGGCCGGCACGGACAGCCGGAAGGTCGTCCGGTACCAGGTCACACCCTGGCGCCGCTCGGCCCGCGGGAAGGTCACCGCCTCCCAGTCCCGGTCGGGGAAGCCGGGCAGGTGCCAGCCCTGCCGCTCGCCGTACAGGCCGCCGTTGTTCAGCGGCCCGCGCACCGGGTCCGGTGCCGCCTCGCCCTGGATCCGCCACGTCACCTTCGGCGAGGCACCCTTGAAGAGGGCGGCGGTCAGCCCGCGCGCCACCTTGTGGGTGTCCAGCGCCTTGCCGTCCTGGTCGTGCTGCATGCGCCGGACCAGGACCGACAGCACGTGCCGGCCGGGCGAGCGCAGCCGCTCGTCCACCGGGAAGACGGCCGTGGCGTCCCAGCTGCCCTTGCGGACCGTGGTGTTCCTGTCCGGCACGGGCATCCGGTGGGCGCCCAGCGGCTGCCCGTCCAGCCACGCCATCAGCAGGCCCTGGGTGCCGGTGGTGTAGGCGAGCGAGACCTCCTCGATGGCGGAGGAGTCGGTGAACGTGCCCCGGTACCAGACGTCTCCGTAGTGGAATCCGTAGTCGTCGGCGAACAGCACGGGCTGGTCCCGGGGAACCGGAGTGACGCTGTACGACGACGTCCGGTCGGCCGCCTTCCACGAGGAGTCGTTGAAGTTCGGTCCCGCTTCCGGGTTCTCCGTCCGCATGCGCCAGCCGCCCAGCGCGGGCAGCCGCACCTGCGGCACGGAGGGCAGCAGTCCGGTGGTCATCAGGCTTCCGGACACGGTGACCCGGGTCGGCACCTTCCGCCCGTTCCACACCAGGCTCGTCATCCCGCGCGGCCCCCACACCTCGACGCTGGTCTCCCCGGTCACGTCACCGGTCAAGTGAACCTCGGAGCCGCGCAGTTCGGCGTGGCGCAGCAGCGCCGGGCCGTACACCAGCAGGGTGCCGGACGGGGTGTCGTACGGGAACACGCGCACGGCGGTGGCGTCGTCGGCGAAGAGCAGCAGCAGCGGGGTCTCGCTCTCACCCTTCTCGACCAGGACGCGGGTGAGGCCGCCCTGGCCGAGGGGCGCGTTGACGTGCAGCTCGTTGCTGTCGTACGCCCAGGCGGCCTCAGGGTCGAGCCGGGTGACGTACGGCTCCACCGGGCACTTCAGGACCAGGTCCGCCATGTCGTCCCGGCGCCCCGAGAACACGGCGATCTCCAGCCGCCCGGCCGTCAGGTACATCATGGGCTGCGCGGTGGAGTACTTCAGCGTCCGCTTGCCGAGGCGGAGTCCGGTGGTCAGCATGCGGGCGTCGCGCGCGGGCACGGTGATCCGCAGGTGCCCGGCGGCGGTCGGCAGGTCGGTGGTGACCGGCTCGGTGCCGTCGTTGCGGGCCACGTACACATGGGTGCCGGTGTCCGGGTTGGTCAGGTGGTAGACCTTCAGCCCCTCGGCCGTGACGTCCGCCGCCCTGTCCAGCCGGGCGAAGTCGGGCACGCGCTGCAGCAGGTGCCCGAGCTGGTGCATCGGGGCGATCTTGTCGGTGACGTTGCGCCCCTCGTCGATCGCCGCACCGTAGTCGTACGAGGTGTAGACGACGGGCGCCGGCAGCCACCCCCACGACGTCCCGCCGAACGTCATGTACACGTTGTGCAGGGTGATCCCGTTGGCCAGGTTGGTGAGGTGGAAACGGCGCTCGTAGGCCGCGTCCCGGGTGCGCCGCGACTCGGCGTACCCCTTGCCGTCGAACCAGGACCCGCCCCACGGATCGAACCAGCCACCCCCGAACTCCGGCACGAACCCGGGTGTGCGCGGCGAGGCGGTGGCCCCGCCCGTCGGCCCACCGGGCCCGAAGCGGCCCCAGTCCGGCGGGGTCTGGGACGGCGACGGATACCCGTCGAAGCCGTACAGCCAGCCGCCCTTCTCCCCACCGGTGTCGAAGGATCCCGGCACCCAGTGGCCGTTGCGCCCCTTGTCGTTGTGGAAGAGGGGAACGTCGATCCCGTCGTTCCGGACCTTCTTGTACAGATGGGACATGTAGTCCCGGCCGGTCGGCTCCGTGACGTGGGCGTCGTACTCGTTCTCGATCTGGTAGAGCAGGATCGTGCCCTTGCCCTGGGTGAACAGGTGCCGGCGGGCGATCCGGTTCACCTCGGTCAGCCACTCGTCGACGTGCGCCAGATAGGTCGGATCGGCGGTACGGGCCGTTCCCTTCGTCACCGTCAGCCAGCCCGGGAAGCCGCCGCCGTCGATCTCGGCGTTGATGTACGGGCCGGGCCGCAGGATGACGTACAGGCCGGTCTCGGCGGCCGTGCGCAGGAACAGGTCGAGATCCCGGACGCCGGAGAAGTCGTACCGGCCGGGTGCGGGGGAGTGGTAGTTCCAGGACACGTAGATGCTCACGGCGTTGTAGCCGTGCGCCCGCATCTTCTGCAGCACGTCCCGCCACAGGGACGGGCTCGGCAGCCGGAAGGGGTGCATCTCGCCGGACCACACGACCAGCCGCCTGCCGTCCACCAGCAGCGAGTAGTCGTCGTAGCCGATGGTGTGGCGCTCGCCGTCGGCGCTCGGCGGAGCGGGCGCCGGACCGGTCGGCACGCTGCGTGCCGCGTACGCCGAAGGTGCCCCGGGGCCGCCGCTGCCGCCCAGGGCGAAGCCGAGCGCGGTCGAGCCGGCCAGGGCACTGAAGGTACGTCTGCTGAGCGCCAAGGTGGATCCTCCCGGGCGATCTTACGGGGGCGCGGTCCAGCCATTCTCCATGGAGATACGCCCCACAATGGACCCATGAGGATCTCGGCGCGGGCGGATTACGCGGTACGGGCGGTGCTGGAGCTGGCCGTACGGCAGGGTGACGGCCCGGTGAAGACAGAGGAAATCGCCGCTGTCCAGGACATTCCGCACAAGTTCCTGGAAGGCATCCTGGGCGACCTCCGACGTGCCGGAGTCGTCGACAGCCGGCGCGGCGGGGGTGGCGGCTACCGGCTGGCCCGGGCCGCGGCCGCGATCACCGTGGCGGACGTCATCCGGGCGGTGGACGGCCCGATCGTGTCGGTCCGGGGGGAACGCCCGACGGGCCTCGCCTACACGGGGACGGCCCAGCCGCTCCTGCCGCTCTGGATCGCCCTGCGCGCCAATGTCCGCCGCATCCTGGAGGGCGTCACCCTCGCCGACCTCGCGGCGGACGCACTGCCCGAGCCGGTACGGGCACTGGCGGCGGAGCCGACGGCGTGGGAGAACCCCTGAGTGAAAACCCCGTTGTGAATGGCCGGAGTTCGCCCTCCCGGGGTGGAGCGGGGGTTCCTACGATTCCCCACACCTCCCCCGCCTTCACAGGTTCCACACAGATTCTTCAACGTTGAACGGACGGACCGGAGGCTGAACCCCCCACTCGACAACCTGGAGAAACCATGGCTGGTGGACTCCTGCTGAGCGGTGCCGTAGCCGCTCTGCTCACCACCGCGATACCGGCTTCCAGCTCCTCTCCCGTCTTCGACGACCCGCCCCCGGACAAGATCGTGATCGATGTCGCCACGGTGAACGGCTCGGGCTGTCCCGCGGGCACGGCCGCCGTGGCCGTCTCCCCGGACAACACGGCCTTCACGGTGACCTACAGCGACTACCTCGCCCAGGCCGGCGGCAACTCCGACCCGACGGCCTTCCGCAAGAACTGCCAGCTCAACCTGGTCGTACACGTCCCGCAGGGCTTCACCTACGCGGTCGCCAGCGCGGACTACCGGGGCTTCCTCGCGCTCCAGCAGGGCGCGACCGGCACGCAGAAGGCGTCGTACTACTTCCAGGGCTCCTCCAACACGGCGGCGAAGACCCACCCGTTCTCCGGCCCCTACAACGACGACTGGCAGGCCACCGACAGCACCGACTGGGCGCAACTGGTCTGGGCGCCCTGCGGAGTCCTGCGCAACTTCAACATCAACACCGAGCTGCGGGTGAACGCGGGCACCGCGAACCCCGGCAAGGTCAGCTTCATGACGATGGACTCGACCGACGGGGACATCAGCACGGTGTACCACCTGGCGTGGAAGGAGTGCCCCCGCAAGTAGGCGGGTCAGGCGGTGGGTGTGAGTGGTGCATCTGCTCCCGGCGCCGGGGCCGACGCACCACTCATGCCCAGGAGAGCCGACCAGGCGGTGGGCAGAGGGCGAGCGACGGGCCTTCCTTGGCCTTGCGCAAGTGGTGGGGTCACAGACCGAGGTCGCGGCCGATGAGTTCCTTCATGATCTCGTCGGAGCCGGCCCAGATCTTGGTGACCCGGGCGTCGCGTCAGGCCCGTGCCACCCCGTACTCGTTCATGAAGCCGTAGCCGCCGTGCAGTTGGACGCAGGCGTCGAGCACGTCGTTCTGCACCTGCGCGGACCACCACTTGGCCTTCGCCGCGTCCACCGCGGTCAGTTCGCCGTCATTGTGCGCCATGACCGCCTCGTCGACGAATGCCTGAGTCACCTCCAGCTGCGTCACCAGTTCGGCGAGCGGGAACTTGTTGTACTTCCGGCGGTCAACCTTGCGGGGGCGCGGCGCCACCGTCAACCGCCGGTCCTCACGGCCTCGCCATGACGCGGATCACAGGGCGCGCCCGGGCGGGCTCAGTCCCGCGGCATGCGCAGCGCGTTCGTCCAGAGCCGGGTGACGGTCCCGACCAGCGTGTCGAAGGGTACGGATTCGCCCAGGGCGAAGGTCACGTACGCCAGGCGGCTGACCATCGCGCTCAGGGCCCGCGCGGTGATGTCCGGGTCCAGCTCCGGGTCGGCGAGGCCCGACTGCTGGAGGCGGGCTATGGCGGCGGCACTGCGGTCGATGAACACACGCGACCGTTCCAGCCGCAGCCGCAGGAACTGGGGGTCGACGGCGGCGGCCTGTTCCATGGCGGCCATCAGGGCGGCGTTGCGGCGATAGGACTCCAGGTAGGCGCGGTTGGCATCCTCGACCCCCCGCCACAGGTCCTTGTGGCCGCCGTCGCCACCGTCGCTGACTCCCGCGTGCAGCATCTCGTCCTGCAGCCGTGCGAGGACGGCGGCGAACACGTCGTCCTTGGATGCGAAGTGCGTGTAGAAGCTGCCGGTGGCCACTTTCGCCTCGGCTGCGATGTCGACGATGCGGGCGTCCAGATAGCCGTCCCGCTCGAAGATCCGCCGGGCCGCGGACACCAGGGCGTCACGGGTGCGCATGCCGCGTCGCGTACGCGTCCCGGCCGGCTGGGGCGGTGCGGGCTGTTCGGATCCGGGGTCAGGGAAGGGCATGTGCGCATCCTAGACCAGTATTGAATCCGAATCCGGATTCAAGTACGTTCCGGGCATGGACATCACCACCTCTGCCACCGGCTGGAATCTGCTCGTCCGCCGTGACGACCTGTCCACCTCGGAGCTGGCCGACGCCCCCGTCCCGCAAGTGCGGGACGGCGAGGCGCTGCTGCGCGTCGACCGGGTCGGCCTGACCGCCAACAACGTCACCTACGCCGCGCTCGGCGACTCGTTCCGCTACTGGGAGTTCTTCCCCGCGCCCCGGGCCGGCTGGGGCATCGTCCCCCTCTGGGGCTTCGCCGACGTCGTCGCCTCCCGGGTCGACGGCATCGAGACCGGCAGTCGTTACTACGGCTATTTCCCGTCCGCGAGCCACCTGCTGGTCCGCCCCGACCGGGTGGACGAACGCGGCTTCCGCGAGGCCGGCCCCCATCGCCGGACACTGCCCCGGCCCTACAACGCCTACGCCCTCACGACCGGCGACCTTGCCTACGAGGCCGCCCGGGAGGACCTTCACGTTCTGTACCGCCCGCTGTTCTGGACCTCGTTCATGCTGGCCGACTGGCTCGTCGACAACGCCTGGCTGGGCGCGAAGACCATCGTCCTGTCGTCCGCCTCGAGCAAGACGGCCTACGGCGCCGCCCACCTGCTCCAAGGGCAGGGGTGCGAGGTGGTCGGCCTGACCTCGCCGCGCAACCTCGCCTTCACCGAGGGCCTCGGCTGCTACGACCGGGTGCTGACCTACGAGGACGTCTCCCGGCTCCCGCGCACGCAGACGCTGTACGCCGACTTCGCGGGCGACGAGCAGCTGTCCGCCCGGCTGGGCGCCCACCTCGGCGACTCCCTGGTGCACCAGGTGGTCGTCGGCATCACCAACCAGGAACCCGCGCCCGCCGGCACTCTCGCGGAGACGGGGCCGGGCATGTTCTTCGCTCCCGACCAGATGCGCAAGCGCATCGGCGACTGGGGGCGGGAAGGGCTGGACCGCCGTTTCGCCGAGGCGTGGAGGGAGTTCCTGCCCGTCACCGAAGGGTGGGTCGACATCGTGCACAGCGACGGCCCGCAGAGCCTCCAGGAGGTCTGGCACGAGGTCCAGTCGGGGCGGACCTCGCCGCGCACCGGCCACATCATCACCCCGTAGCGATGGCCGTTGCGCTCAACGTGCGGCCCGTTGCGCACGGCCGCCCGCGCCCCTCCCTCGAAAGGTCGCCCGTGCCGGTCATCCACCCTCGCCGGGACGCGGCAGACGTCTTCCGCGGCGAGAACGCCGGCACGCTCGTGCTGGAGCCGGCATGACCGCCACCGGGGCCCTTCGGGGAGGGCAGACGGACGGCGCCGCACTCGGGGGCAAGGTGGTGATCGGCACCGGCGGTGCCGGGGACAGTCCCCATGTGCCGCCCTCAACTGGTCTCGGCCGGGTCCCGATATACGGAACAGCTTGCGCTCCGCCGCCATCGCCACCAGGACCGGGCGGGCCTGCCCCCAGCCGTCGACCGACCTTCCGACCAGCGCGCTGACCGTCGTATCGGTCAGTCGGCGGCGCATGACGAACAGCGGCAGCTGACCGGGCATCGCCGACTCCGGCACGGGCCGCTCCGGCCGCGAGCACCTCGGTCGGCCGCAACAGGTCCCGCTGGGCGGCCACCATCCCCACATTCCGGCGAGTGCACATCGACCGCGCTCACTCCTGCCGGGATCGACTCTTTGACGTAGTGGCAGGGCGAAAGATCTTCGTCGTAGGTCACCCGCCCCCTAGCCCGCCTGCCCCATCCCCGCCGCGTTCGGCCAGCTCTGGGCATTGGGCCAGCCGGTGGCCGGGGCGGGGGACAGGCCGGTGGCGGGGACCGGGGTGGCCGGGGCCGTCATGCCGCGCACCTGGGCCGCCGTGAGGCCCCCGCGGGCCGGGACACCGGGCGGGGTGGGACCGGTCACGGCGGCCGCCGGGACGGGGACGGGGGCCGGAGCGGGGGCAGGTGCCGGAACGGGAGCAGGGGCGGGGGCTGCCGGCGCGGGTGCGGGTACCGATGCCGGGTAGGGGGCCGGTGAGGGGAAGGGGGCCGGTACCGGGGCAGGGGCCGGTGCCATCGGCTGCTGCGTCGGCACCGCCTGGGCTGCCGCCGGCATCGGCATCCCGCCGCCCATCGGCGTGGCGGCGGGGAGCGGCATGCCGGTGCCGACGGCCGGAGCGGGGCCGGCGCCGACGGCCTGCGCCGCCAGCCCTTGTATTCCGGCCCCGTTGGTCTCGCTCACCAGCCGGTCGACTGCCGCCGTACCCGAGCTGTAGCTGGTCCCGGTGCCCGGCTCGGGTACGGCGGCTCCCCTCCTGGACCCGTAGAGCACCTGTTCCAGGCCGGACACCAGGCGACGCACGTCGACCTGGGGGCGCACCACGAGTCTCAGGAAGCGGCTGGAGGATCCGATCTTGTTGCCGCACTCGCGGACCAGGATCCGGTGCTCGGTGAGCATCCGGTCCCGGACCACCGTGCCCTCGGCGCCGACGGGGAGGCGCACGAAGAGGAAGTTGCCCTGGGAGGGGTAGACGGTGAGGCCGGGGAGTGCGGAGAGCTGGCTCGCCATCTCCAGGCGGTCGCGGCGCACCTGCATCAGGCTCTGCGCGTACTCCGAGCCGTGTTCCCGCAGCATGAACACGACGTGCTCGGCGAACGAGTTGAGGTTCCACTTCGGCAGCATCGAGCGGACCTTGCCCGCGAGCGCCGGGTTGGCGACCAGATACCCGAAGCGTATGCCGTGCAGGCCGAAGTTCTTGCCCAGGCTGCGCAGCACCACGACGTTCGGCCGGAGCATCGCCTCCTGGACGACACTCGGTTCCGCCTCCGCGTCGGCGAACTCCAGGAAGGACTCGTCGACGACCACGAGGTCCAGGTCCGCCATCGCGTCCATGAACTGCACCACGGACTGCTTGCGCAGATAGCCGCCGTCCGGGTTGTTGGGGTTGCAGATCACCGCCACCCGGGTGCCCCTGGCCCGGATGAACTCGGCGTACTGGGCGGGGTCCAGCGCGAAGCCGTTCGCCTCCTGCAACGGGAACATGTCGACCCGCTTGCCGGTCTCCATCGGCTGGTCGGTCCAGCGGCCGAAGGTGGGGACGGGGACGGCCAGGGACTCGCGGACCAGCAGGTGGTCGATCCAGGTGATCAGTTCCGTCGAGCCGTTGCCCATCGCCACGCACTGCGGGGGCAGCTGGAGCAGGCTGCACAGCTCCGCCGTGATGGTGTCGGCGCTGCTCGGGTAGTACGTGATGATCTCGCGCAGCCGGGTCCCCATCTCCTCGAACATGGCGGGGGTCGGGAAGTACGGATTGCACGGGATGCAGAAGTCCACCGGGCCCGACCCGTCGCTCTCCCGCGTCAGCGCCGCCATCGAAGGGCTGTGCGCGGCGGTGTTGCGGAACAACGAGGTGACGTTGTCAGGCAAGGGAACCTCCGTCGAAGGGTGGCCCGTGCGGGGGGGGCACGGGCCACCCATGGATACGGAGGGGGCAGCAGTGGCGTTCAACTCACCTGCGCTGTGAGCCGCTTCACGCCCCGAACGAGTGGATGGTCGTCGTCCGGTATGTCTGCCCGGGCCGCAGCACGGTCGACGGGAAGTTCGCGTGGTTCGGCGAGTCCGGGAAGTGCTGGGTCTCCAGGCACAGCGCGTCGCCCTGGCGGTAGGTGCGGCCGCCGGTGCCGGTCAGGGTGCCGTCGAGGAAGTTGCCGGAGTAGAACTGCAGGCCCGGCTGGTCGGTGGCGATCTTCAGGGTGCGGCCGGAGCGCGGGTCGCGCAGCGTGGCGACGTGCTCGGGCTTCGCGGTGATGCCCTTGTCCAGCGCCCAGTTGTGGTCGTAGCCCTTGGCCTGCACCTGCTGCTCGTGGCCGGCCCGGATGTCCCGCCCGATCGGCTTGGCGTGCCGGAAGTCGAAGGGGGAGCCCGCGACCGTGGCCAGTTCGCCGGTGGGGATCAGGCCCGAGTCGGTCGGGGTGTAGCGGGAGGCGGCGATGCGGAGCTCGTGGTCCTCGATCGTGCCGCTGCCCTCGCCGGCCAGGTTCCAGTAGACGTGGCTGGTGAGGTTGACGACGGTCGCCTTGTCGGTGGTGGCCTCGTAGTCGATACGCCACTCGCCGTGCTGGGTGAGGGTGTACGTCACCTTCGCCTTCAGCGTGCCCGGGTAGCCCATCTCGCCGTCGATGCTGGTGTAGTGCAGGTGCAGGCCGACGTCGGAGCCCTTGGCGAAGGGTTCGACGTCCCAGACGTGCTTGTCGAAGCCCTGGGTGCCGCCGTGCAGGCTGTTCCCGCCGTCGTTGACGGACAGCTGGTAGGACGTGCCGTCCAGGGTGAACAGGCCCTTGGCGATGCGGTTGCCGTAGCGGCCGATGAGGGCGCCGAAGTACGGGGTCTTCGCCACGTAGTCGTCGATGGTGTCGAAGCCCAGGGAGACGTTGGCGTGGCGCCCGTGCCGGTCCGGGATCTCCAGGGACTGGACGACGCCGCCCCAGCTGAGGACCTTCAGCCGTGTGCCGCCGTTCTCCAGCGACCAGCGGTAGACCTTCGTGCCGTCGGCGAGCTTGCCGAACAGTTCCTTCACCGGCTTCCCGCCTCCGGAGGCTGCCTGTGCCGTGCCCGTGCCGAGGGTGGTCGCGGCGATGCCCGCGGCCGCGGCTCCTGCGATGACCGTACGTCTGTTCAGTTCCACTTGTGGCTCCTGCAAGGGGAGGGGCCCCGCCGTTTCCGGCGGGGCCCGAGCTGACTTACGAACCGGACTTGCGCTTGTTCCACACGTCGAATCCGACCGCCACCAGCAGGGCGAGGCCCTTGATGACCTGCTGCCAGTCGGTGCCGACGCTGAGGAGGTTCATGCCGTTGTTCAGCACGCCGAGGACGAGACCACCGATGATCGCGCCGAAGACGGTGCCGACACCGCCGCTCATGGACGCGCCACCGATGAACGAGGAGGCGATGGCCTCGAGCTCGAAGTTCAGGCCCGCCTTGGGCGAGGCCGCGTTCAGGCGGGCGGCGACGACGAGACCCGCCAGGGCCGCGAGCACGCCCATGTTCAGGAAGACGGAGAAGGTGACCTTCTTGTCCTTGACGCCGGACAGCTTGGCCGCCGGCAGGTTGCCGCCGATCGCGTAGATGTGACGGCCGAAGACGGCGTTGCGCATGACGTAGCCGTAACCGACCACCAGCGCGCCGAGGATGAGCAGCACGGTCGGGGCGCCCTTGTAGCTGGCGAGCAGCATCGTCACGACGAGGATCGCGGCCGTGATGGCGACCAGCTTGAGCAGGAAGAGGTTCCTGGGCAGCACGTCCAGCGAGAACTCCTGCTGGCGCCTGCGGTCGCGGACCTCCTGAAGGACCGAGAAGACGATCAGGGTGAGGCCCAGCAGCAGCGTGATGTTGTGGTAGTTGGTGCTCGGGCCGACCTCGGGCAGGAAGCCGTTGCCCATCTTCTGCAGGCCGTCCGGGAACGGGCCGAGGGTCTGCCCCTGCAGGAAGATCTCCGTCAGTCCGCGGAAGATCAGCATCCCGGCGAGGGTGACGATGAACGAGGGTATGCCGAAGTAGGCGATCATGAACCCTTGCACCGCGCCCGCCACCGCGCCCACCAGCAGGCACAGCATCACGGCGACGGGCCAGGACACACCGTGTTGCACCGTCAGTACGGCCGCGAACGCGCCGATGAACGCCGTCAGCGAGCCGACCGACAGGTCGATGTGGCCCGCGATGATCACCAGCATCATGCCGATCGCGAGGATCAGGATGTGGCTGTTCTGCAGGACCAGGTTGGAGACGTTGCGGGGCAGCAGCAGGTCTCCGTTGGTCCACACCGCGAACAGCAGGACGATCAGGCCGAGCGCGATCAGCATGCCGTACTGCCGCATGTTGTTGCGCAGGCCGTCCAGCATCAGCCGCAACAGGCCGCCGGAGGCCGAGTCGCCGCTCTTCCCGGGCGGCGCCGGGGCCGGCGTCCTGGCGGTCACATCCGTGCTCATCCGGTTACCTCTTTGTCCTTCGTCATCTGGCGCATCAGCGATTCCTGCGAGGCCTCGGCCCGGGAGAACTCGCCGGTCAGCCGCCCCGCGGCCATCGTGTAGATGCGGTCGCACATGCCGAGCAGCTCCGGCAGCTCGGAGGAGATGAGGACGACGGCCCTGCCCTCGGCCGCCAGCTGGTCGATGACCGTGTAGATCTCGAGCTTGGCGCCGACGTCGATACCGCGGGTCGGCTCGTCCAGGATCAGCACGTCCGGACCCGCGAAGATCCACTTGCTGAGGACGACCTTCTGCTGGTTGCCGCCGGAGAGCTTGCCCACCGGCTCGAAGACGGTCGGCGCCTTGATGTTCATGGACTCGCGGAACCGCTCGGCGACCTGCCGCTCCTCGTGCTCGTCGACCACGCCACGCTTGGCCACTTTGTGCAGGGAGGTCAGCGAGATGTTGCGGTTGATGGTGTCGATGAGGTTGAGGCCGTACTGCTTGCGGTCCTCGGTGACGTACGCGATGCCGTGCCCGATCGCCTCCGGCACGGTCTTGGTACGGATCTCCTTGCCGTCCTTCAAGACCGTGCCGCCCGCGTACCGGCCGTAGGTCCGCCCGAAGACGCTCATGGCGAGTTCCGTGCGGCCGGCGCCCATGAGGCCCGCGATGCCGACGATCTCCCCGCGCCGCACCTGGATCGACACGTCGTCGACCACCTTGCGCTGCTGGTCGATCGGGTGGTGCACGGTCCAGTCGCGGATCTCCAGGGCCGGGGCCGCGCCCTCCTCCGGCTGGTGCGGAGTGCGCTCCGGGAAGCGGTGGTCGAGGTCGCGGCCGACCATGCCGCTGATGATCCGGTCCTCGGTCGTCTCCTCGGCCTTCACGTCGAGCGTCTCGATGGAGCGCCCGTCGCGGATGATCGTCACCGAGTCGGCGACCCGGCGGATCTCGTTGAGCTTGTGGGAGATGATGATCGAGGTGATGCCCTGGTTCTTCAACTCCAGAATGAGGTCGAGGAGTTTGCCGCTGTCCTCGTCGTTCAGAGCCGCTGTCGGCTCGTCGAGGATGAGCAGCTTCACCTTCTTCGACAGCGCCTTCGCGATCTCCACGAGCTGCTGCTTGCCCACGCCGATGTCGGCGACGCGGGTCTCCGGGTGGTCGGACAGACCGACCCGGCGCAGCAGTTCGGTGGCGTGCTTGAGGGTGTTGTTCCAGTTGATGAATCCGCGCGCGGCGTGCTCGTTGCCGAGGAAGATGTTCTCCGCGATGGACAGGTACGGCACCAGCGCCAGCTCCTGGTGGATGATGACGATGCCGCGCTGCTCACTCGCCCGGATGTCCTTGAACTGGCAGGGCTCCGACTCGAAGAGGATCTCGCCCTCGTAACTGCCGTGCGGATGGACGCCGGAGAGCACCT
Organism: Streptomyces sp. NPDC007905; assembly: GCF_042959345.1. Classification (NCBI taxonomy): domain Bacteria; kingdom Bacillati; phylum Actinomycetota; class Actinomycetes; order Kitasatosporales; family Streptomycetaceae; genus Streptomyces; species Streptomyces sp. NPDC007905. The sequence goes on from NZ_JBIBKS010000010.1 coordinate 240,892, forward strand.
TCATCAAGGTGGACTTCCCGGCGCCGTTCTCACCGCAGATGGCGTGGACCTCGCCCTGTCGTACCGACAGTGTGACGTCCGAGAGCGCTTTGACACCGGGAAAGGTCTTGACGATCGAGCGCATTTCCAGGACGGGTCCCGCCATGGTCGTGCCTTCCAATCAGTGTGGGGTCGGTCGGTCAGCGGGATTACTTGAGCTGGGCGTCGGTGTAGTAACCGCCCTTGACCAGCACGTCCTCGTAGTTGGTCCGGTCGACGCTCACCGGCTGCAACAGGTAGGCGGGGACGACCTTGGTGCCGTTGTCGTACGACTTCGTGTCGTTGACCGCAGGCTTCTCGCCCTTGAGGACGTCGTCCACCATCGTCGAGGCGACCTCGGCGAGCTTGCGGAGGTCCTTGTAGATCGTCTGCGTCTGCTCACCGGCGATGATCGACTTCACGGAGGCGAGCTCGGCGTCCTGACCGGTGATCACCGGCAGCGGCTTGCTCTTGGAGCCGTAGCCGTCCGACTTCAGCGAGGACAGGATGCCGATGGAGATGCCGTCGTAGGGCGAGAGGACGGCGTCGACCTTCTCGCTCTTGTAGGAGGAGGTGAGGATGTCGTCCATGCGCCGTTGGGCGGTGGCGCCATCCCAGCGCAGCGTAACGACCTTGTTGAGCGCGGTCTGGCCGGACCGGACGACCAGCTGCTTCTTGTCGATGTACGGCTGGAGCACGCTCATCGCGCCGTTGAAGAAGTACCGGGTGTTGTTGTCGTCGTTGGATCCGGCGAACAGCTCGATGTTGAACGGGCCCTTCCTGCCGCTGTCCAGGCCCAGCTTGTGCACGATGTACGTGCCCTGGAGCCTGCCGACCTTCTCGTTGTCGAACGAGGCGTAGTAGTCGACGTTCTTGGTGCCGAGGATCAGGCGGTCGTAGGAGATGACGGGGATGTCGGCGTCCGCGGCCTCCTGGAGCACGTGGTCGAGGGACTTGTTGTCGATCGCCGCGATGATCAGGCCCTTGACGCCCTGCGTGATCAGGTTCTCGATCTGCGAGACCTGCTGCTGGGGGTCGTCCTCGCCGTAGACCAGCTTCGTCTTGTAGCCCTTGGCCTCGAGGTCCTTGACGACGTTGTTGCCGTCGTTGATCCACCGCTCGGAGGACTTGGTCGGCATCGCGATGCCGATGGTGCCGCCCTGGGTGCTGCCCGTCTTCTCCTTGCTGCCGCCCTCGCCGCTCTGGCCGCAGGCGGACAGGGTGAGGGCGAGGGAGGCGGCTCCGGCTATCGCGGCGAGAGCGGCTCTGCGCTTGGGCATGTGATCAGTCCTTGTTCTTCTCGTCGTTGAGAGTCATTGCGGGGTTGCCCCCGGCATCCCGTCAGGCGCCGGTGGGGAAGCGGTGGAGCGGTCCGGGCAGCCGGGAGCCGAGCGGCGCCATGTCGCCGTCCGCGCCGTGCCGGGCGAGCAGGTCCAGGGCGAGGCGGCCGCGCCGCACCCGCTCCCGGGCGGTGTCCAGGGTCACGTCCCGCAGATGGGTGCCCCACGGGTAGATGCCGGGAGCCTTGGACAGGCCGAACTTCAGGTAGAGCGGTGCGCCGCGCCGGATCAGCTCGGCGACCTCGTACATCCGCACATAGCCGCCGAGGTCGTCGGGGGCCTCGATGTACATGTCCATGGGGGCGCCGGACACCCGGCGGATCTCGGTGAGGTGCTCCAGCGTCAGATCGCTGGGAACGTTGATCGAGTCGGCGCCGAGCCGCTCGAAGACGGCGTACGAGGCAGGGTTGACCGGACCGATCAGCGCCGAGACCTTCAGCGTGGTGTCGGCCGGGATGATCCCCGCCTCGCGCGCCCGGTGCAGGGTCCACAGCACGCCCTCGTCGGCGACCAGCAGGCACTTGACACCCAGCTCGGTGGCTCGTACGGCGTCTTCCACACAGCCGGCGACGGCGTCGTGGCCGCGGGCGCGCAGTCCGGCCCCCCGCGAGTCGGAGCGCACCGAGCCGCCGATGTCCCATGTGCCGCGCGGGCCGGTGAACAGGCACAGCTCGATGTCGCGCGCGCCGGTCGCCTCGACCATCTCGGTGATCTCGGCGTCGGTGAGCATCCACACGCCGCTGCCCTGGCTGATCCGGTGGATCGGCACGTCGAGGCGGGAGGCCTCCTTGAGCACGACCGCCAGCGCTTCGGGGCCCTCGCACGAGGGGATCTCGGTGCGCCAGCGGCCGCCGCCCGGGAAGCCGTGGGCGGATGCGTCGGCGGGGTCGAGGGCGGGCGGGTCCAGGCCGAGCGCGGCAAGCGCCTGCTCGCCGGGCCTGCGGACTGCCGGGGCGGAAGCGTGGGTCACAAGCTGTCCTTCGCGTTCGATATCTCGGACAAGGTTCGCGGCTCTGGGTGGGGAAAGGCCTTGGTGATGCGGCTGAAAAAAATCGGCCTCGGTGTACGCCGGTCGGAGCGCCGTCAGGTCACGCCCCCACCGGCGTACGGTCAGGGGCGGAGCAGCACCTTGCCCACCTTCGGATCCCCGGCTCCCGCCAGCTCGATGGCCCGCGGGAACTCGGTCAGCGGCAGCTCGTGCGTGACCAGGGGCAGCGGATCCAGCAGCCCGGCGCCGAACACCCGCACGGCGTGCGCCCAGGCGTCCGGCGGCGCCCCGAAGACCGTGTGCACCTCCAGCTGCCGTACGACGAGCTCGGTCGGGTCGAGCCCGTCCGCGCCCGGCGCCGGGATACCGGTCAGCACCAGCCGTCCGCCGCGCCTGAGGAGCGAGGCGGCGGTGCGCGCGGCGGACGCGGACCCGGCGGTCTCGATCACGACGTCGAAGTCGTCGGGCAGCTCCTGGTCCCTGAGCCGGAAGTCGGTGGCGCCGAACCGCCGGGACAGCGCCTCCCGGTCGTTCCGCGTGCCCACCACGAGCAGCTCCACCGGCGAGACGGCCTTCAGGAACTGCACGGCGAACATCCCGAGCGTCCCCGTGCCGACCACCGCGACCCGCCGGCCGGGCCGGGCGGCCGCCTTGAGCGCGGCGGCCGCGACGCAGGCGGCCGGCTCCAGCAGGGCGGCGGCCGTGAGGTCGGCGTCGTCCGGCAGCGGGTGCAGCAGCCGGGCGGGAAGGGTGAGCGTGGTGGCCATGGCACCCGGCTGGGTGAACCCGGTCTCCTCGTACCCGGCCGTGCACAGCGTGGTCTCGCCCGCGTGACAGCGGTCGCACACCTGGCAGTTGCGGAAGCCCTCGCCGACCACCTTGCGCCCGACGAGCGTCGAAGGCACCCCGGCGCCCACGGCCCGCACGGTCCCCGACCACTCGTGGCCGGGCGTGAGCGGGTAACGCACGTATCCCTCGGGCCGGTTGCCCTGGTACACCTCGCGGTCGCTGCCGCAGATGCCGACCGCGTGCACGGCGACCAGTGCCTCGCCGGGCCCGGGATCCCGGGGCGTGTGGTCCTCGACCCGGTGGACGCCCGGCGCCTCGATCAGGACCTGGGAACCTGGGGAGGTCACTTGGTGCCCTTCGGCTTGCGCTGCTCCCAGCCCTCGGCCCACAGGTCGAACCGGGCCTGCTGCTGCGGGAACTCGGCGGCGGCGTCGGTGTCCAGCTCGACACCGAGGCCGGCCCTGTCGGAGAGGTGGAAGTACCCGTCGACGACCTCGGGCGCACCCTTGACGACCTTCTTGATCTCCGCGTCGGCGAAGTCGTTGAAGTGCTCCAGGATCTTGAAGTTCGGTGAGGTGAAGCCGACTTGGAGACTCGCCGCCGTCAGCACCGAACCGCCCACGTTGTGCGGGGCGACCAGCATGTAGTGGGTCTCGGCGGTGGCCGCGAGCTTGCGCGTCTCCCAGATGCCGCCGATGTGACCCACGTCGGGCTGGAGGATGTCGGCCGCCTGGTTCTCGAACAGCTCGCGGAACTCGATGCGGTCGTGGATCCGTTCACCGGTGGCGACCGGGATGTCCACCTTGGCAGCGACCTTCTCCAGCGCCTTGAGGTTCTCCGGCGGCACCGGCTCCTCCAGCCAGGCCGGCTTGTAGGGAGCCATCTCCTTGGCGAGGCGGACGGCCGTGGCGGGGGAGAAGCGGCCGTGCATCTCCAGCATCAGCTCGGCGTCGGGCCCGATGGCGTCGCGTACGGCCTCGATGAGGGAGACGGCGTACAGGGTCTGGTCGTGGTCCAGCTCGAAGTGCCCGGTGCCGAAGGGGTCGATCTTCAGGGCCTTGTAGCCACGCTCGACGACCCCCTGCGCGGCCTTGTGGTACGCCTCCGGGGTCCGCTCGGTCGTGTACCACCCGTTGGCGTACGCCTTGACCCTGTCCGTCACCTTGCCGCCGAGCAACTGCCACACCGGCACGCCGAGGGCCTTGCCCTTGATGTCCCAGCACGCCATCTCCACGACCGCGATGCCGGACATCACGATCTCGCCGGCCCGCCCGTAGTCGCCGTACTTCATGCGGCGCACGAGGTCCTCGACCGCGAACGGGTCCGATCCGAGAATGTGGTTGGCCTCGGCCTCCCGCAGGTATCCGATCAGCGCGTCGGTGTGACCGAGCATCCGGGTCTCGCCGACTCCGGTGATCCCCTCGTCGGTGTGCACCTGGACGTAGGTCAGGTTGCGCCACGGCGTCCCGACCACGTGTGTGCTGATTCCGGTGATGCGCACGGCAGTTGCCCCTCAGCTGTTCGAGATTTCGTCACACGTTCGAAATGCTGGCGTGACAGTAAGGATGGGGCGGTGGGGGTGTCAATGGGGCGAACAGGTAACAGTTTCGACAAGAATTTCGAGAATCTTTCCGGTCCCGCACGAAACCTTCACAGGGGCGCCTAGGAACGTGACCGACGGGGAATCTAGTCTTCCGGCGTCATGGACTTCTGCCACCCGTGCCAACGGCACCTCAACGGCGCCCTGGCCTGCCCGGGGTGCGGCGCGCCGGCGCAGTCTGTCTCCGTGCGCGCGGACGCCGCCCTCGCGCACGGACACACGGGCACGGGGGCGGGACCGTACGGTCAGCAAACCTTCGCGGAAACACCCGCTCGGCCGTACGCCGGACTTCCCGAGCACGGTTCCTTCCACCCCGGCGGACCTTCCGAGGGGTACACGGCCGCGGAGGCGACCGCCGAGTTCCACGCCTCCGAGGCGGCGGGCGGTGACGCGGATCCCGACCCGGGCGACCACGCAGACCCCGCCGACTACGCCGACCACGCAGACCCGGCCGACTACGCCGACCGCGCAGACCCCGCCGACTACGCCGACCAGGAGGGTCGCGAAAGCCGGGACGACCGCGGCAGCGCGGACGAGCCCGGAGGCCGCGCCGCCCGGCGTCAGGCGCGCGGCCGGGGTCGTGGGGGAGCCACCGGCGCCGGTGAGGCCGGGGGCGGCCCTGTCTCCTCGGACGCCAGCCGGCGTGACCGCAAGGCGGCCGCGCACCGGCGCCGCCGGCGTCGTACCGTGTTGGTCGCCGCGGGCTTCGTGCTGGCGGCGGGCGGTCTCAGCCTCGCCGAACTCGGCACGGACGCCCCCTTCTCCCCCTTCTCCAGCGACAACCCGGCGGCGTCCGGGGACGCGTCGGTGGACGGCGGCGCCTCCTCGTCCCCGCACCGGACGGCAGCCCCCCTCGACGGCACGTCGGGCACCACGGGCAACCCGCACGCCTCCGCCTCCCCGGACGCGTCGGCCTCGGTCTCCGCCTCCAAGTCCCCGAAGGGCAAGTCCTCCAAGTCCCCGTCCGCCACGGACAAGGCGCAGCAGTCGGCCACGACGGGCGCGGGGGGCGCGACGGCCTCGGCGCCGGCCGGCCCCGCACCGTCCCGGCCGGCGTCCACCCCGACATCCGACCCGACGACGTCCGATCCGACACCGCAGCCGTCGCCGACCAGGACGTGCAACCGCTTCCTGTGGTGGTGCACGTAAGCCCCTGTGCCATCGGCCATCCGGGGCATCGGTGACACCAACCCGCCCCCGAGCCGGTTGAGTCGGAAAGGTATGTCTCGCCGTACACGATCTCGGGAACGCCCGACGGCGGAACGGGCGTTGTGCACCGGGGGAGCAGCGAGCAGCGGCTCAGTCGAGGAGAGCGGATGACGCAGGGGATCGCCGTGCACGGCACGGTCGCCGAGGGCTTCGAAGCGGTGCGCGAGGAGTTCGCCGCCTTCGTCGCCGAGGAACGGGACGACTACGAGGGTCAGTTGTGCGCCTATGTGCACGGCCGGCGGGTCGTCGACCTGTGGGCGGGCGAGGGCGCCGACGGGGACTCGCTGTACGGCGTGTTCTCGTCCACCCAGGGTGCCGCGCACCTCGTCGTGGCCCTGCTCGTGCAGGACGGCACGCTGGAGCTGGACCGCAAAGTCACCTACTACTGGCCGGAGTTCAGCGTGGAGGGCAAGGGCGCGCTGACCCTGCGCGACCTGCTCGCGCACCGCGCCGGGCTGGTCGGCACGGACACCGGCTTCAGCGCGGCGGAACTGGCCGACGACCGGGCACTGGCCGAACGCCTCGCCGATCAGGGGCCGTTCTGGCGGCCGGGCACGGCCTTCGGCTGCCACGCCCTGGTGATCGGCGCGCTCACCGGCGAGGTCGTCCGGCGCGCGACGGGCCGTACGATCCAGGAAGTGTACGAGGAGCGGGTCCGCGCCCCCTACGCCCTGGACTTCCACCTAGGCCTGCCCCTGTCCCGAGAGCCCCGCTTCCGCACCACTCAGCCGATGCTGCCGACCCCCGACCAGCAGGCCGCGCTCGACGCGGTGCCGAGCGGCCCGCACACCCTCGCCTCGATCGCCTACAACCGGCACGCCCCCGAGCCGACCGACCTGGCGGCCCTGCCGAACGAGCGCACCGTCCGCGCCAAGGGCCCGGCATCGGTGGGCGGCGTCGGCTCGGCGCGCGGTCTGGCCGGCATGTACGCGGCGATCATCTGCGAGGTCGACGGCAAGGCTCCGCTGCTGAAGGAGGACACGGTCGCGGAGTTCGGCCGGCTGCACTCCGTCGGGTACGACCTGGTGGCCCGCGCCCACAGGTCGTACGGCCTCGGCTTCCAGGCCACGGCCGACGCCTGGCACCCCTTCCTCGGCGCCGGCACGATCGGCCACAGCGGCGCAGCCGGCTCCCAGGCCTTCGCCGACCCGCGCAGCGGCCTCGCCTACGGCTACACGCGACGCCGGTTCGCCTTTCCGGGCGGGGCGGCACCGGAGAACGACCGGCTCGCACGGGCCGTGCACCGCGCGGCGCTGGCGCTCTGAGGGCACGGAGCCGTACCGCGCAGACGCCTCCGGCAGCACAGCAGCCGCACCCCACGTCCAGGGATGCGGCTGCCGTTGTACGCAACGACGGTCGTCAGACCAACGTCACGGTGATGTTGCCCCGCGTCGCCTTCGAGTACGGGCACACCTGGTGCGCCTTCTCGATCAGCTCGCGTGCGCTCGGCTCGTCGACGTCCGGGATGTTCGCGGAGATCTCCACGATGATCCCGAAGCCGTCCTCGTTCCTGCCGATCCCGACCTTCGCGGTGACGGTCGAGCCGGAGACGTCGGCGCCCGCCTGCCGGGCGACCACCCCGAGCGCGCCCTGGAAGCAGGCGCTGTACCCGGCGGCGAACAACTGCTCGGGGATTGGTGCCGGAGCCGGTGCCGCCCATCTCCTTGGGCGGGTTCACGACGACGTCGAGCCTGCCGTCGTCGGTGGCGACACGGCCGTCGCGGCCGTTCTCCGCGGTGGCGACAGCCGTGTACAGGACGTCGGACTGCTGAAGGGGCATGCGGGTGTCTTCCTCCTCGGTCCGCCGCGACTCGCGCCCACGATCGACGACGGACTTCGAAAAGAAGTTACCGAATGCCGGAAAGTGCGGCCCAGGGTCAGAGCTTGACGATCATCTTCCCGGTGTTGTCACCGCGCAGGACCCCGAGGAACGCCTCCAGGTTGTTCTCGATGCCCTCGACGACCGTCTCGCGGTACTTCAGCGCCCCCGAGGCGACCCAGGGGCCGACCTCCTGGACGAACTGCGGCTGCAGGTCGTAGTGGTCGCCGACCAGGAAGCCCTCGATGCGGCCGCGGGTCTGGATCAGACGGGCGAGGTTCCTCGGGCCGGGGGCCGGCTCGGTGTTGTTGTACACGGAGATCATGCCGCAGACCGCGATCCGGCCGCCCTGGTTGAGCGAGCCGATGGCCGCCTCCAGGTGGTCGCCGCCGACGTTGTCGAAGTACACGTCGATGCCGTCGGGAGCGGCCTCGCGCAGCTGCTCGCCCACCGGGCCGTTCTTGTAGTTGAAGGCGGCGTCGAAGCCGTACTCCTCCAGCAGCAGCTTGACCTTCTCGTCCGAACCGGCCGAGCCGATGACCCGTGAGGCGCCCTTGAGCTTGGCGATCTGCCCGACCTGGCTGCCCACGGCGCCCGCCGCGCCGGACACGAAGACGATGTCGCCCTCCTTGAAGGCGGCGGTGCGCAGCAGGCCGGCGTAGGCGGTCAGACCGGTCATGCCGAGGACGCCGAGGTACGTCGACAGCGGCGCGGCCGCGGGGTCGACCTTGACGGCGTGCTGGGCGTCCAGGGCCGCGTACTCGCGCCAGCCGAAGAAGTGCAGTACGTGGTCGCCGACCGCGATGCCCTCGGCGTTGGAGGCGACGACCTCGCCGACCGCGCCGCCCTGCATGACCTTGCCCAGCTCGAACGGGGCGGCGTACGACTTGGCGGCACTCATCCGGCCGCGCATGTACGGGTCCACGGAGAGGTACTTGTTCCGCACCAGGACCTGGCCCTCGCCGGGGGTCGGGACGGGCGCCTCGACCAGGGCGAAGTCCTCGGGCTTCGGCCAGCCGACGGGACGGCTCAGCAGGTGCCACTCGCGGTTGATCATGACAGGACCCTTCCATTTACTTCAGTAGATGAAACAACCGTGCATCTGAATATTTCATGTTGTCAAGTAACGAGGTATCCTGAGGTCATGGCCGCGCCCCAGAAGACCCGTACGGACGACCTGACCATGGAGGTCGTCGAGCTCATCGGCGAGGTGGTGGGCCGCTACCACGCGGACTACGAGGAGGCCGCCGCCGGGCACGCCCTGACCGGCGCCCAGGCGAAGCTGCTCGGTCTGCTGTCGCTCGACCCGCTGCCGATGCGCAAGCTCGCGCAGCGGCTGAAGTGCGAGCCCTCGAACGTCACCGGGATCGTGGACCGCCTGGAGTCACGGGGCCTGGTCGAGCGCCGCCCCGACCCCGCCGACCGCCGGGTGAAGGTGGCCGCCGCCACGGACGAGGGCCGCCGCGTGGCCCGTGAGCTGCGGGACGGCCTGCGCTTCGCCCGCGAGCCGCTGGCGGGACTGTCCGACGAGGAGCGGCTGGTGCTGCGCGATCTGCTGCGGCGGATGCTCGACGCCTGAGGGCCGACGGTAAAGTCCACGTCATGCGCGATCTGGGGGCGGGGTTCGGTCATCTCCTCAAAGGCCAGCGTTGGGTCGGCCGGCACGGGAAGCAGTTCGGGTTCGGGCTGCTGCCCGGTCTGATCACGCTGGTCCTGTACGCGGCGGCGCTGGTCGCGCTCGCGGTGTGGGGCGAGGACGGGGTGGCCTGGGCGACCCCGTTCGCGAACGACTGGTCCAGTCCGTGGCAGGGCCTGTTCCGCGGTTTCCTCACGGCCGTCCTCTTCGCCCTCGGCCTGCTGCTGGCCGTCCTCACCTTCACGGCCGTCACCCTGCTGATCGGCCAGCCCTTCTACGAGAGCCTGTCGGAGAAGGTCGACGAGGACGTCTCGCCCGACGGCACGGCACCCCACTCGGGCCTGCCCCTGTGGCGCGAGCTGTGGATCTCGGCCCGCGACAGCCTGCGGATCCTGGTCCGGGCCTGCGTGTGGGGCGTCCTGCTCTTCGCCCTCGGCTTCCTGCCGGTCGTGGGCCAGACGGTCGTCCCGGTGATCGGCTTCTTCGTCACCGGGTTCTTCCTCACCGAGGAACTGACCGCCGTCGCCCTCCAGCGCCGCGGCGTCGACCTCCGCGCCCGCCTCGGCCTGCTCCGCTCCCGCAAGGCCCTGGTGTGGGGCTTCGGCACGCCCCTCGGCCTGGCCTTCCTGGTCCCGTTCGTCGCGGTGTTCCTGATGCCGGGCGCGGTCGCGGGCGCCACCCTCCTCGCCCGTGAGCTGCTGGGCGAGGAGAGCGCGCCGGAGGAGGCGTCCGAGGACGGCGAGCAGGTCACTTACTGAACGTGGCCTCGGCCGCCACCGTCACGATCGACCGCACCTGCGCGATGATGTCCAGCCGGTTGTGAACGAACTCCGGGTCGGTCACCGTCCCCGTCCCCGGGTCGGTGTTGCCCGCGCCGAACTGCAGCACGGGTGTGTGCACATGGCCGCCCGGCAGGGTGTCGTGCAGGCCCAGGCGGTCCCGGAGCAGAGTGGCGCGGTAGGCGATCTCGTTGGAGAGGTAGTCTCCGCCGCCCCCCGCACGGGCCGTCGAGCCGGGGGTCGGCCCGTCGGGCCGGACGACGGGATCGGCGCCTCCCCCAGCCGGGATCTCGGTCACCTCGGTGTGGTCGTACACGGGGAACCGGCCCGTGTCCGCGGCCGTGACGGCCGCGTACGGCAGGGTCGTCGTCGTCCACTGGGGCTGCGAGGCCGGGTCGCCGACCGGAATGGTCCCGGTGCGGGAGACGTTGTCGTTGTCGGGGAAGCCGCCCCGCCAGGCCCCGTTGGTGCGCTCGATGTCGAAGCGCCCGACCCGGCCCTGGCTCACGGTCGCGAACAGGTCGACCTTCGGCAGGTACGGCCGCAGGGTCCGCTCCACCGTCCCTCCCGCGGAACCGAATGCCGGGGAGGTGTCGCCGGTGAAGTCCGCCCAGCGGACCGGGAACACGGCCGTCTCCACACGGGCCGGCCCCTTCGCCGTCTCGATCACCGTGCCGTCCAGCGCCAGCGCGCTCGCCCCGGAGGGGTTGGAGATACGGATGTCACGGTCGAGCGTGAAGGGGTCGAAGCCGGTGAGCAGGATGCGCCTGAGGTGCGGCTTGCGCGGATAGCGGATGTCGGTCTGGCCACGGGACGTGCGCTCCAACTGGTCGAGCAGGGCGTCGCGTCGGCCGTCCGGGAGAGCGAACTCCGGTTCCCAGGTGCGCACTTTTCTGGTCATGCCCAACCGGGCCCAGTACAGCGGCCGATCGTCGTCACGGCTCAGGTCGCCGCCGGCCGGTCCCCGCCCCTGCGCCCGCTCCACGGCCCGCCGCCACAGCGCCGACCCCTCGCGTACGACGATGCGGTGGGCCTGCGCGTAGGAGTGGGCCTGCTCCAGTGCGCGCGCGAACTGCGGTGCCACGTCGTCGAATCCGGAGCGTTCGAGGATCTCCCGCGGTACGGCCCTGTCGAGCCGTTGCTCCTCGGCGGTGGGGGAAGGGGCCGTACCGGCGGTGGCCGACGTCGTGGGGGCCGACAGGCCGGCCAGCAGGGCCATGCCGAGGACGGCGGTGCGTATGCGCAGCGAGGTCACGGGAGTTCGGGTCCTTCCGTCGCACGTGGTGGAAGTGCCGTTCGAGAGGTGATACTTCCCCGCGGGAAGACAGCCAAGGCCGTGAATCTCGGCGTCATCTTCCTCATCGAACTCGGCGCCCTGGCGGCCGTCTCCTACTGGGGGTACACCCGCCTCGGCACCCAGGGCCGGCCGGCGGTCGTCGTCGCTCCGGGCGTCCTCGACTGGCTGTGGGGCCTGTTCGGCTCCCCGCGGGCGAGGTTCAAGCTCCGGGGCCGCCGCCCGCTTCGCCTTCGGAGTGCTCCGGTTCGGGACCGGCGTCGCCGCCCTGTACGCGGCGGGAGCCCATGACTGGGCGCTCGCACTCGCGCTGGTGTGCGCGGTCAGCAAGTCCCTGGCCTGCGCCTGGAACCGGTGACGCTCACTCCGCCGGCTCGCCCAGCAGCCGCAGGAAGTCCCGGAACGCGCCCGGCATGTCGACCGACTCCGGGTCCAGCAGCCACTGGTACTGCAGGCCGTCCATCACCGCGACGAGCAGCGGGGCGGTGCGCTCCGGAGTGAGGCCGTTGGGCAGCCGGTCGCCGTACTCGGCGCGCAGGACCGCCGCCATGCTCTCGCGGACCCGGGCGTAGCGCTCGGTGAAGTAGGCCCGCGCCGGGTGCCCCTCCGTCACGCTCTCGCCGAGCAGCGCCGAGAAGGTCTGGATGATGGCCGGGCGCATCGCGTTGTACTCGACCAGCGAGGCCAGCAGGTCCACCCGCCACCGCGTGTCCGGCACCGCGTCCCACCGGTCCCGCTCCTGGAGCACGGCCACCAGCAGGGCGTCCTTCGTCGGGAAGTAGTGCAGCAGCCCCTGCTGGGTCAGCCCGACCCGCTCGGCCACCGCGGCCAGGCTCGCGCCCCGGTAACCGCGCTCGGCGATCACCTCCAGGGCCGCCCCGACGATCTCCGCGCGCCGCTCCTCGCTCCTGACCCTCGCGTTCATGACGTCACCGTACGACACCACTCCGAGCCGAATATAACGGCAAGATAACAAAACCTACCGCCCTACAGGTGCTGGATGCAGGATGAGAGGCACCCATAGGGACTTCAGCGAGGAGGTACCGCCGTGGCGGAGACGGACAGGGCGCGCGCGGACGAGGTCCGCGAGGCGGTCGTGGAGGCGGCACTCGGGCGGCTCGATCTCGACGCCAAGGCGCGGCTGCTGGGCGGCCAGGACACGTGGACCCTGCCCGCCCTGCCGGAGATAGGCCTGCGGTCCCTGGTCATGTCCGACGGCCCGATCGGCGTCCGGGGCGTGCGCTGGACCGCCGACGACCCCTCCGTCGCCCTGCCGTCGCCGACCGCGCTCGCCGCCACCTGGGACCCCGGACTGGCCCGCCGCGCGGGCGTGCTGCTCGCCCAGGAGGCCCGCCGCAAGGGCGTCCACGTCCTGCTCGCCCCCACCGTCAACCTGCACCGCTCCCCGCTCGGCGGCCGCCACTTCGAGGCCTACAGCGAGGACCCCCACCTGACGGGCGTGATCGGCTCCGGCTACGTCACCGGCGTCCAGTCCGGCGGGGTCGGCACCACCGTCAAGCACTTCGTCGCCAACGACGCCGAGACCGACCGCCTCACCGTGAACAACCTCGTCTGCGAACGCGCCCTGCACGAGCTGTACCTGGCCCCCTTCGAGGCGATCGTGACGAACGCCCGCCCCTGGGGAATCATGACCGCCTACAACACGGTCAACGGCACGACGATGACCGAGCACCACCACCTGGTCAACGAGGTCCTGCGCGGCGCATGGGGCTTCGACGGATGCAACGTCTCCGACTGGACGGCCGCCCGCGACACCGTGGGCGCCATCAACGGCGGCCTCGACGTCGCCATGCCCGGCCCCGAGACCGTGTACGGCGCGCCCCTCGCCCAGGCCGTCCGGGACGGCCGGGTCGCCGAGGCCACCCTCGACGCCGCCGTACGCCGGGTGCTGCGCCTCGCGGCCCGCGTCGGCATCCTGGACGGCGCCGAACCGGCCGTCGCCGAGCCGCCCGCGCCGGTCGACGGCGCGGCCCTGGCCCACGAGATCGCCCGCCGCTCCTTCGTCCTCGTCCGCAACGAGCGCGGCGCCCTCCCGCTGAAGCCCGGCTCCGTGGCCCTGATCGGCGCCGCCGCCCGCGACGCCCGAGTCCTCGGCGGCGGCTCCGCCACCGTCTTCCCGGCCCGGATCGTCTCCCCGCTCGACGGCCTCACCGCCGCCCTCCCCGAGGGCACCCTCAGCTACGCCGTCGGTGCCGACCCGGCCACCGAACTCGCCGTCGCCGACCAGGGCTTCACCCTCCGCGCCATCTGCCGCGACGCCGACGGAAACGTCCTCGGCACCGGTTCAGCGCCCAGCGGGCACATCCAGTGGATGGGTTCCGACCTGCCCGAGGGTGTCACCCACGACGCCCTGAACACCGTCGAGCTGACCGGCACCTTCACCCCGCGCGAGTCCGGCCCGCACAGCTTCGGCATCAGGGGCATGGGCGCGTTCACGCTCACCGTCGACGGGACGACGTACTACGACGACGTCCAGCGCCCCGACCAGGACGGCCCCTTCGAGGCCTTCTTCGCCGCCCCCGTCCCCCGCGCGCAGGCCGAACTGACGGCGGGCGGCACCGTCGACGTCTCCCTCACCCACGTCGTCCGGCTCCCCGAGAACATCCCCATGAAGGCCGTCACCTTCGCCCTCGCCCACTCCGCCCCGCAGCGCGACCCCGACGAGCTGATCGCCGAGGCCGTCGAGACCGCCCGCGGCGCCGACACGGCCGTCGTCGTGGTCGCCACCACCGACCGCGTCGAGTCCGAGGGCTTCGACCGCACGGACCTGAAGCTGCCCGGCCGCCAGGACGACCTGGTCCGCGCCGTCGCCGCCGCCAACCCCAACACCGTGGTGGTCGTCAACTCCGGCTCCCCGGTCGAGCTGCCGTGGCGGGAGGAGGTCGCCGCCGTGCTGCTGACCTGGTTCCCCGGCCAGGAGGGCGGCGCGGCCCTCGCCGACGTCCTGACCGGCGCCCACGAGCCCGGCGGCCGGCTTCCGACCACCTGGGGGTCCCTCACCGACGCCCCCGTCACCCAGGTCGTCCCCGTGGACGGCGAGCTTCCCTACACCGAGGGTGTGTTCATCGGCTACGCCGCCTGGGAGAAGGCCGGCCGCACCCCGTCGTACCCCTTCGGACACGGCCTGAGCTACACCGACTGGACCTACGAGTCCCTGGAGGTCGACGGCACCACCGCGCGCATCCGCGTCCGCAACACCGGCGAGCGGCCGGGCCGGGAGGTCGTACAGGTCTACCTGTCCCCGGCCGAGCCCGGTGCCGAGCGCCCGGCGCACCGGCTGGCCGGGTTCGCGGGCGCCGCGGCCGGGCCCGGCGAGAGCGTCGAGGTGACCGTCGAGCTGCCCCGCCGCGCCTTCGAGATCTGGGACGAGACGGCGAAGTCATGGGTGTATGTGAAGGGTTCGTACGAGATCGCCGCCGGCCGCTCGATCGCGGACCGCAGGCTGACCGCGCCGATTAACGTCTGATCCGGGACAAGTCCCCCACGAACAGCCCCGGTCCGGGACCTGACCCCCGGACCGGGGCTCGTCACACCGTCAGCGCACCGAGAAGCCGTACACCGTCTCGGACCGGAACACCTGGCCCGGCCGCAGCTCGGTGCTCGGGAAGTCCGGGCGGTTGGGGGAGTCCGGGAAGTGCTGGGTCTCCAGGGCGATGCCGTCGCCGGGGGCGAAGGGGTCGCTCAGATGGTCGGCGGTGTAGAGCTGGAGACCCGGCTCCGTGGTGGCCACCGTGAGCACTCGCCCGGACGCCGGGTCGTACAGCTCGGCGACCTCCTCCGCCGTCCTTGTCACGCCCTTGTCCAGAACGAAGTTGTGGTCGTAGCCGGAGCCGACCTTGCGGTCCGTACGGAAGTCGAGGCGGGAGCCGAGCACGTCCTGAAGGACCCCGGTGGGGATCAGGCCCGGGTCGACCGGGGTGTACCGGGAGGCGGCCAGCCGCAGCTCGTGGCCGCCCGCGTTGCCGGCACCGCTCAGGTTCCAGTACGTGTGGTTGGTGAGGTTGACGACGGTCGGCGCGTCCGTCACGGCCTCGTAGACGATCCGCAGCGCACCGGACGCCTCCAGCGTGTACGTGGCCGTCACCTCCAGCCGGCCCGGGAACCCCTCCTCGCCGTGCGGGCTCACCCGGGTCAGGCGCACACCGTGCTCGACCGGCTCGGCGTCCCACACCCGCTTGTCGAAGCCGCGCTCGCCGCCGTGCAGGGTGTGGGGCCCGTCGTTCGGCGCCAGCGCGTGGGTGCGGCCGTCCAGCGGGAAGCGGGCGCCCGCGATGCGGTTGGCGTACCGGCCGACCAGAGCCCCGAGATACGGCTCCGGGTGCTCCAGATAGCCGTCGAGCCCGGGGAACCCCAGCACCACGTCCGCCGTGCGTCCGTCCCGGTCCGGGATCTCGGCCGACTGAACGATCCCGCCGTACGACAGCACACGCACCCGCAGCCCGGCCCGCTCCAGCGTCCAGCGGTGCACCGGCGTGCCGTCGGAAAGTGTGCCGAAGAGTTCGCTCATGTGGGAAACCCTAGGTCACGGCTTCACCGCGGTCACCGTGCGGAAGGCGATCTCGGCGAGTCGGGCCTGCCCGTTCCGGCTCGGGTGGAACCAGTCCCAGGGGCTGAGCTGCTCGGTGTCGAAGCGGTAGTCGAAGACCGCGTTCCGGTCGAAGCGGCAGTGGCGGTCCTTGGCGCAGACGTCCTTCAGCACCTTGTTGTAGTCCTCCACCCGCCGCTGTACCGTCTCCCGCCGCACCACGGCCGCACGGGTCAGGTCGTCGGCACCGCCCAGCATCGACGGGCACAGGCCCAGCTTCCACACCTGCTTGCCCAGCGGGTTCGTCCGGCCCTGGGACCACAGCCGCTTCAGGTTCGGCACGCTCGCCACGTACACCTGCGTCTTCGGCAGCGCCGCGCGCAGGGTGGCCAGGGACTCCTCGAAGCCCGCGCGGAAGTCGGCCACCGGTGTCATCGCCGACGCCGACGACCGGCACGCGTCGTTCGCGCCGATCATCACCGTCACCAGCTGGGGATCGCGAGCGGCCGCGTGGGCCATCTGCTCCGGCAGGTCCGACATACGGGCGCCGGTCACCGCGTAGTTCCAGCTGCGCTCCGCCGCCCCCCGCACGCCCAGCAGCCGCACCGCCAGGCTGTCGACCTTGGCGTCGCTGCCCGTCGCCCACGACACCTCGGGGCAGTCGGAGAGCACCGCGCACGCGTCGAATCCGCGGGTGATCGAGTCGCCGACCGCGGCGATCGAGTCCGGACTGCGGTTCCACACCGGCGTGGGTCTGGCCGAGGGACGGGACGCGCTCGTCCCGGAATCCTTCGTGCCGTCGGCGCCGCCTCCACCGAAGGCGTCACACCCGGCCGTCGCCAGCACGGCCGTCACCACGACGGCGAGGGCGGCCCGCGCACGGTGCCTTCGCTTCCGCATCCCTGGGGTTCCCCTCGCTCGACGGTGCAGTGCTTCCTCCCATAACAACGCGCGAGGGTTCCCGGCCGGGGACCTTGGAACGGCGCACCCCCGTACAAGCGTCCCCCTGGGTGAATGGCGGGAGTTTCCTGGCACCGGGACCGACGGTACGTCACACTCCTTGCGCCCCCGCAAGGTAGCCTCGCCATCAACGCGGCCGTCGTGCCACTGCCGCCCAGCCAGTCCGCAAGATGTCCCGCTCTGCCCGGAGGTTCCGGTGACGACACGTGGAGTTCTGTACGTGCACTCCGCGCCGCGCGCGCTGTGCCCGCACGTCGAGTGGGCCGTCGCAGGGGTGCTCGGCGCGCGCGTCAGCCTCGACTGGATCCGGCAGCCCGCGGCTCCCGGCACCTGGCGCTCGGAGTTCTCCTGGCAGGGAGAGATCGGAACGGCCTCCAAGCTCGCCTCCGCGCTGCGCGGCTGGCACCTCCTGCGCTTCGAGGTCACCGCCGAGCCCTGCCCCACCGCCGAGGGCGAGCGCTACAGCTGCACCCCCGAGCTCGGCATCTTCCACGCGGTCACCGGCATCCACGGCGACATCCTCATCCCCGAGGACCGCCTGCGCGCCGCACTGCTCCGCAGCCAGCGGGGCGAGACCGACCTGGAGGCCGAGCTGTCCAAGCTGTTGGGCAAGCCGTGGGACGACGAGCTGGAGCCGTTCCGCTACGCGGGAGAGGGAGCTCCGGTGCGTTGGCTGCACCAGGTGGTCTGAGCGGAGCCCGTACGAAGAAGGGCCCCCACCAGCCGGTGGGGGCCCTTCACACGTTCTCAGATGGACCGGAACGCCAGCACCACGTTGTGTCCGCCGAACCCGAACGAGTCGTTCAGGGCGGCGACACGACCCTCGGGGAGAGTCCGCGCCTCACCGACGACCACGTCCGCGTTCACCTCCGGGTCGAGGTTCTCCACGTTGATGGTCGGCGGAGCCGTACGCTTCACCAGCGCCAGGATCGACG
The DNA here is from genome assembly GCF_042959345.1 of Streptomyces sp. NPDC007905. Classification (NCBI taxonomy): domain Bacteria; kingdom Bacillati; phylum Actinomycetota; class Actinomycetes; order Kitasatosporales; family Streptomycetaceae; genus Streptomyces; species Streptomyces sp. NPDC007905. The sequence continues at coordinate 258,805 of NZ_JBIBKS010000010.1, forward strand.
CGACGGTCTCGATACCACCGGCGCCACCGAGCAGGTGACCGGTCATCGACTTCGTCGCGGAGATGGCCATGTGATCGACGTCGTCACCGAAGACCTTGCGCAGGGCCTTGATCTCGGCGACGTCACCCTGCGGGGTCGACGTGGCGTGCGCGTTCACGTGCACGATCTCGGCCGGCTTCAGATCCGTCTGGTCGAGCAGGTTCTGCAGCGCGTGCGCGATGCCGTTGCCGGACGGCTCCGGCTGCGTGATGTGGTGGCCGTCGGCGGAGATGCCCTGGCCGATCGCCTCGGCGTAGATCCGGGCACCGCGGGCCTTCGCGTGCTCCTCGGACTCCAGGACGATCACACCGGCGCCCTCGCCGAGCACGAAGCCGTCACGACCGGAGTCGTAGGGACGGGACGCGCCCTGCGGGTCGTCGTTGTTCTTGGACATCGCCATCATGTTGCCGAACGCGGCGATCGGCAGCGGGTGGATGGCGGCCTCGGTACCACCGGCCACGACCACGTCCGCACGCCCGGTGCGGATCATCTCGATCGCGTACCCGATGGCCTCCGCGCCCGAGGCGCAGGCCGAGACCGGGGTGTGCACACCGGCGCGGGCACCCAGCTCGATACCGACGTTGGCCGCCGGCGAGTTGGGCATCAGCATGGGCACGGTGTGCGGGGAGACGCGGCGTACGCCCTTCTCCTTGAGCACGTCGTACTGGTCCAGGAGCGTCGTCACACCGCCGATGCCGGAGGCGATGACCGCACCCAGACGGTCGGGGTTCACGGACGCGTCCTCACCGGCCTTGGCGGTGAAACCGGCGTCCTTCCAGGCCTCCTGAGCGGCGATCAGCGCGAACTGCGCGGACCGGTCCAGCTTGCGGGCCTGCGGCCGGGGAATGATCTCGCCCGGCTCGACGGCGATCTGCGCGGCGATGCGGACCGGCAGTTCGGCCGCCCACTCCTGCTCGAGGAGGCCGACACCGGACTTGCCGGCGACGAGGGCCTCCCAGAACGAGGCTGCGTCGCCACCCAGCGGTGTGGTTGCGCCGATACCGGTGACGACCACGGTGCGATTGGTCGGGCTCACGGGAATTCTTTCTCCAACGGATGCGGGATTCGACGGCGCCACCGCCGGGTGGCGGGGCCTTGCAGCCTGACGGCCTAAGGGGTGGATCAGGCCTGGTGCTTGAGGATGTAGTCGGTGGCGTCACCGACGGTCTTGAGGTTCTTGACGTCCTCGTCCGGGATCTTCACGTCGAAGCGCTCCTCGGCGGCGACGACGACCTCGACCATGGACAGCGAGTCGACGTCCAGGTCGTCGGTGAAGGACTTGTCCAGCTGGACGTCCTCGGTGGGGATCCCGGCGATCTCGTTCACGATCTCGGCGAGACCGGCGACGATCTCTTCCTGAGTGGCGGCCATGTCAGGCGCTCCTTCTTCGATATTCCAGACGGTTTGTGGCAGTTGTCCCCTGCCGGATCGCATGATCCGGCACGGAGTGCCTAGGGGAGGGTAACGACCGTGGCGGCGTAGACGAGACCCGCCCCGAATCCGATGACGAGCGCGGTGTCGCCGCTCTTCGCCTCGCCGGTCGCCAGGAGCCGCTCCATCGCGAGCGGAATCGAGGCGGCCGACGTGTTGCCGGTGGTGCGGATGTCACGGGCGACCGTGACGTGCTCCGGCAGTTTCAGTGTCTTCACCATCGAGTCGATGATCCGCACGTTGGCCTGGTGCGGGATGAAGACGTCCAGGTCGTCCGGGCTGATCCCGGCCGCGTCCAGCGCCTGCTGGGCGACCTTCGCCATCTCGAACACGGCCCAGCGGAACACCGCCTGGCCCTCCTGCGTGATCGCGGGGAACTTGACGTTGCCCTCGCTGTCGACGGGCAGTTCGGCGAGGTCGCCGATCCTGAACCGGTCCCAGGAGACGGTCTGCTTGATGGTCTCGGACTTGTCGCCCTCCGAGCCCCAGACGGTCGGGCCGATCGCCGGTTCCTGCGAGGGGCCGACCACGACCGCACCGGCGCCGTCACCGAACAGGAAGGCCGTGGCCCGGTCCTCCAGGTCGGTCAGGTCGCTGAGCCGCTCCACGCCGATGACGAGCACGTAGGCGGCGGAACCTTCCACCACCATGCCCTTGGCGAGCGTGAGGCCGTAGCCGAAGCCCGCGCAACCCGCCGAGATGTCGAAGGCGGCGGCCTTGTCGGTGCCCAGCTTGTCGGCGATCTCCGTGGCGACGGCCGGGGTCTGGCTGAAGTGCGAGACGGTCGAGACGACCACGGCGCCGATCTGCTCGGCGTCGATGCCCGCGTTGGCGATCGCCTTGCCGGAGGCCTCGATGGCCATCGCGGCGACCGTCTCCTCGGGGCCCGCCCAGTGCCGGGTCTCGATGCCGGAGCGCGAACGGATCCACTCGTCGGACGAGTCGATCTTCTCCAGGATCACCTCGTTGGGCACGACACGGGTCGGCCGGTAGCCGCCGACGCCGAGGATGCGCGCGTACGGGGCGCCCTTGCTGGGCTTGATCTTCGCCATGTACGGCTCCTTAGGCACCTGCGTGCTCGATGATGAGCTCGCGGGCCGCGTCGAGGTCGTCGGGGGTCTTCAGGGCCAGCGTCTTCACGCCGGGCAGGGCCCGCTTGGCCAGGCCGGTCAGCGTGCCGCCCGGGCACACCTCGATGAGCGCCGTGACGCCCAGCTCCTTGAACGTCTCCATGCACAGGTCCCAGCGCACCGGGTTGGCGACCTGGCCGACCAGCCGCTCCAGCACCTCAGCGCCGCCGGCGACGGCCCGGCCGTCCTTGTTGGAGACGTAGGTCACCTTCGGGTCGGCGGGCGACAGCTCCGCGGCGGCCTTGGCCAGCGTCTCGACGGCGGGCGCCATGTGGCGGGTGTGGAAGGCGCCGGCCACCTTCAGCGGGACGACCTTGCGGACGCCCTCGGGCATGTCCTCGTTCAGCGCGGCGAGCTGCTCCAGCGTGCCCGCGGCGACGACCTGGCCCGCGCCGTTGATGTTCGCCGGGGTCAGGCCCAGCTTCTCGAGGTGCGCGACGGAGACCTCGGGGTCGCCACCGAGCAGCGCCGACATGCCGGTCGCGGTGATCGCGGCGGCGTCGGCCATGGCCAGACCCCGCTTGCGGACGAGGCCCAGCGCGGCGGTGTCGCCCAGGACGCCCGCGAAGGCGGCAGCAGTGATCTCCCCCACGCTGTGGCCGGCGACCGCGTCCGGAGCGAGCTCGGAGGCCGCCGCGTCAGCGGCGAGGGAGTACGTACCGAGTGCCGCGGCGGACAGGATCCCGGCGGCGACCAGCAGCGGCTGGGCCACCGCGGTGTCGCGGATGGCGTCCGCGTCGGCCCGGGTTCCGTAGTGGACCAGGTCGAGTCCGATGGCGTCCGACCACGCGGCGACACGGTCGGCGGCACCGGAAAGGTCGAGCCAGGGAGTCAGGAAGCCGGGCGTCTGGGCGCCCTGGCCGGGAGCGACGAGTACGAGCACTCTCACACTCTCTCTTGGGGACGGCCACGGCCGCCCGTGGGGACAGGGACGAAGAACACGAGGGCCTTTTGTGGGCCCCCGACAAAAACCTAGGGTTGGGCGTCTCCATCGGCCAGACGCCCCAGGATCAGCGCGATCCGCAGTGTGAACGCGGATCGTACATCCGAAGGCGACCAACCGGTGACGTCTGTCACACGTCGGAGCCGGTAGCGCACGGTGTTCGGGTGAACGAAGAGCATCCTGGCCGCGCCCTCCAGGCTGCTCGCCTGCTCCAGGTAGACACTCAGGGTTTCCAGGAGCGCCGAGCCCGCCTCCTCCAGCGGTCTGTAGATCTCCTCCACCAACTGCTCGCACGCGCCCGGATCGCCCGCGATCGCACGCTCCGGCAGCAGATCGTCCGCCAGCACCGGCCGCGGCGCGTCCTGCCAGGCGGAACACGCCTTCAGCCCGGCCGCGGCGGCCTGCGCGGACCGGGTCGCGGCCAGCAGATCGGATACGACGGGCCCGGCGACCACCGGTCCCGCGGCGTACGGACCGATCAGCGACTTGGCGACGGCGAGCGGATTGGGGCTGCCGCCCGCGATGACGACGAGCCGGTCGCCGAGCACCCCGGTGAGCACCTGCAGCTTGGCGTGCCGCGCGGCCCGCCGGATGGCCTCGACGGTCAGCTCGCTGTCCCCGTCGGGGGCGGTCCCGAGCACGACGCACACATGCTCCGGCGAGTTCCACCCGAGCGCGGCGGCCCGGCTGACGGCGCCCTCGTCGGCCTCCCCGCTGAGCACGGCGTTGACGACCAGCGACTCCAGCCGCGCGTCCCAGGCACCGCGTGCCTCGGCGGCCTGCGCGTACACCTGGGCGGTGGCGAAAGCGATCTCCCGTGCGTACACGAGCAGGGCCTCCCGCAGCACGCTCTCGTCACCGGGCGCCGCGACCTCGTCGATGGCGGACTCCATCACCTCGATGGTGGTCCGCACCATCTCCACGGTCTGCCGCAGCGTGATGGCCCGGGTCAGCTCACGGGGGGCCGTTCCGAAGACGTCCGTGGAGATCGCCTGGGGCGCGTCCGGGCGCCGGAACCACTCGGTGAACGCCGCGATGCCGGCCTGGGCCACGAGCCCGATCCAGGAACGGTTCTCCGGCGGCATGGCCCGGTACCACGGCAGGGTCTCGTCCATGCGTGCGATGGCCTGCGCGGCGAGGCTCCCGGAGGACTTCTCCAGCCGCTTCAGGGTCGCGGAGTGCGGGTGGACGGCGTGTGCTGCGGGTTCGCTGTGACGGGATTCGGGTTCGGGCACGGGGACAAGACTGCCTTATCGGGACGGGAGCGTGCGCCGCCGGGGTCATGGCTGGGGTACGCCCAAGATCCGCGGCGGGTCCGCGGTGCGGTCCGCGGTGCGGTCCGCGGTGCGGTCCGCGGTGCCGTCTACGGTGGTGCCCGTGATGGACGTACGGCGCGCTGCGGAGCGCTATCGCGGAGGGGATCCGGAGGCCGGGATCGACACCCGCCACGCCTTCTCCTTCGGCCCGCACTACGACCCCGACAACCTGCGCTTCGGGGCGGTGATCGCCTGCAACGAGGAGCGGCTCGCCCCCGGCGCCGGCTTCGACGAGCACCCGCACAGCCACACGGAGATCGTGACCTGGGTGGTCGAGGGCGAGCTGACCCACCGCGACTCCACCGGCCACGAGACCAGGGTCCGCCCAGGAGACGTCCAGCACCTCGGCGCCGCGGCGGGCGTCCGGCACGTGGAACGCAACGACACGGACCGGCCCTTGACCTTCATCCAGATGTGGCTGGCGCCCCTGGAGCCGGGCGGGGACCCGTCCTACGAGATCATCCCGGGCATCGCGGACTCCACCCCGTATGCGGTTCCGGGCGCGGGCGCGATGCTCCACGTACGACGCCTGGCCCCCGGCGAGCGGACGGCGGTGCCGGACGCCCCACAGGTGTACGTGCACGTGGTCCGGGGGGAGGTCCGCCTGGGTGAGGAGCGGCTCGGGCCGGGGGACTCGGCGCGGATCACCGGGGAGGAGGGCCTGGCGGCGGTCGGGATCACGGCGACGGAACTGCTGCTGTGGGAGATGGCGCCGTAGCGCCCGCCGCGGCCCGGGGTCAGCCCCGCACCTCCGCCAGCACGGCGTCGGTGAACACCGGCCACGCCTCGATCGCCCAGGGCCCGAAGGCCCGGTCCGTCAGCGCGACTCCGGCCACCCCGGCGTCCGGGTCGACCCACAGGAACGTACCGGACTGCCCGAAGTGCCCGAAGGTGCGGGGCGAGGAGGAACTCCCCGTCCAGTGCGGCGACTTGGCGTCCCGGATCTCGAAGCCCAGCCCCCAGTCGTTCGGGTTCTGGTGGCCGTATCCCGGCAGCACCCCCTTGGTCCCCGGGTACTGCACGCTCATCGCCTCCGCCACGGTCCGCGGATCCAGCAGCCGCGGTGCCTGCACCTCCGCCGCGAACCGCAGCAGGTCCTCCACCGTCGACACGCCGTCCTTCGCGGGGGAGCCCGCCAGGGAGGTCGCCGTCATCCCCAGCGGCCGCAGCACCGCCTGCCGCAGATACTCGGCGAACGGAATGTCCGTCGCCTTGGCGATGTGGTCCCCGAGCTGCTCGAACCCGGCGTTGGAGTACAGCCGCCGCTCCCCGGCGGGGGCCGTCACCCGGTGCTCGTCGAAGGCCAGCCCGGAGGTGTGCGCGAGCAGATGACGGACGGTCGAGCCGGGCGGCCCGGCCGGCTCGTCCAGCTCGACGGCACCCTCCTCGTACGCGACGAGCGCCGCGTACGCGGCCAACGGCTTGGTCACCGAGGCCAGTGGAAAGCGGTGCCCGACGGGCCCATGGGTCCCGAGGACGGTCCCGTCCGCCCGTACGACACCCGCCGCGGCGGTGGGGACGGGCCAGTTCTCGATCAGCGCCAGGCTCTGCAACGACATGCCGGCGAGCCTAGTGCCGGCTCAGAGCAGCAGGCGCATCGAGGGGCCGGGATCACGCGCGAAGCCGAGGGACGAGTACCGGGGCTCCGCCTCGGGGGGAGGCGTTCAGCGGCACGTGCCCGGCGCCCCGCTCCCGGAACCGGTCCAGCAGCCGTTCCCTGCACGCCCGCGCACCCACGGTGTCGCGCCTCCGGGTCGGTCGCCGCACCGAAGACGCGGCCGACGTGCCCGAGCGGATTGCCGGCCTTGCCGATGCGGTACTCCACCGTGCCCGCCACGAGCGCGGCCAGTGCCCCCGGCCGCTGCGGGTGATCGGCCACGAACGCCGCGAAGTCCCCGTCCTTCTCGACGAGCCGCTTGCGCAGCGTCGGCAGGGACTCGGCGTGCCGGTCGGTCGGGCCACCCCCCTCCTTCTCGAACGGAGAGTCGATCACGACCTGGCGCAGCCGCAGCACTTCCGCGGCGTCCTCGGGCTCGGCCCGGCGTTACGAGACTCATGGCCCGCACGCCAACGAAGGTGCACGGGCCAGTTCTGGGGATTTCTTACTGGTTTCCGCTTGCTTGGAGTGCACTCGAAGGCCATAGCGTGGGGAGCATGACGGTGATGCAGACCACGCCAGCGGACACCGAGCAAGCCACCCCCGCCGACATCTGCTCCGCCCCACCCCGGCGCCATCCCCGCCCCGAGGGCCAGGACGGCTACACGATCAGCGAGGTCGTCGCCTTCACCGGCCTGACCGCGCACACGCTGCGCTGGTACGAGCGGATCGGCCTGATGCCGCACGTGGACCGCTCCCACACCGGCCAGCGCCGCTACAGCAACCGCGACCTGGACTGGCTGGACTTCGTGACCAAGCTGCGCCTGACCGGCATGCCGGTGGCGGACATGGTCCGCTACGCGGAGCTGGTGAGGGAGGGCGACGGCACCTACGCGGAACGGCAGGAGTTGCTCGAGTCCACTCGCCGGGACGTCCTGACCCGCATCGCGGAACTGCACGACACCCTCGCAGTCCTGGACAGGAAGATCAGCTTCTACGCGCGGGGGCGGTAGCGCGCTACAGCTCGGCCAGCAGTTCCGCCTTCTTGGAGGAATACTCCTCGTCGGTGACCAGCCCGGCCCGGTGCAGCTCCCCGAGGTGACGGATCCTCTCGGCGATGTCCGCGGGATCCCGCCGCGACAGGGCCGGCACCGCCGGTGCCGTCCCCCGGGTCCGCACCGCGGCCAGGACGGCCGCCGCGAACGGCAACGACTCGTGCACCGGCCCGTACCCCAGCCCGAAGATCACGGCGGCCGGATCCTGGTCGGGCTGCACCGAGCCCGGGGAACCGGCGGAGTCACGCCGCACGAGCCGTAGATGCCCCTCGAAGACCTCCGGAGACCGCCACTCCACCCCGCTGAGGTCGGCGACCGGGTAACTCTGGTCCCCGGCCTTCCACTTCGCCGAGGAAGCCCCCGTCCACGACCACCGGAACTGTACGGTCGTCCCGTCGAAGGACGCCTTCCCGTCGTACGCCTTGAACTGCAGCGGTCCCTCGGGCGCGGCCACCAGGTAGCGGTCGGCGGTCCCGGACTCGGTCAGCAGCGCCTTCAACTCGTCGGCGTAGTACTCGGCGAGAGTCTCCCGCTCGGCCGGCAGCACCAGCCGGTACGGGTCGGATCCCTCGCGCAGCTGCCCGGCGGCCGCCTCCATCAGCGGATCGGCGCCTGGACGCGGCCGCAGCCGCAGCGCGACGGTGCCGCGCTTGCCCGGGGTGAGGGTCACCCCCTCGAGCGCGGACAGCGGGATCCGCCGTTCGCCCAGCGCCTGGAACAGCTTCGGTGTCCGAATCCCCCGTTCGTAACGGATGAGCACGGAGTCGGACTCGAACTCCCAGACGGCATGAAAACCCGCCAGTACGTCACCCATGCGGCTCATCGTATGCGGCACGTGCTCCTCCGTCGCCACCCGCGCAGACCGCACTTCCTGCTGTTTCTACGCGCGTCCGGCCGTCGTCGTGCCGGGCAGACCGGCCCGGCAGGCGTCGTTCTCGCGGGCGCACGTCACCTCGTCGTACGCGCCCACTCCCACCTCGGCGAGGTTGCGCAGGCTGTCCGTGTCCGGCTGGAAATAGCCCGCGTGACCCTGCGCGTCCCGGGCCGACAGCACCCGCGCCCCGAACGCCGAGGACACCGGGTCGGCGCCGTGTCCGAGGCCGCCGAGCTCCAGGTACGGCACGTCCTGCACCCAGTCGGTGGCGTCCCGCATCGCCCACACCCGGGCCGAGGTGCCCAGGTGGGAGACCTTGGCCACGCGCATGCCGGGGCTCGCGGCCACCGCCAGGTCGGTCACCCGGCGGGGCATGCCGTGCGCGGCGACCCCGCAGACCACCGAGCCGTAGCTGTGGCAGAACATCGACACCGGTGCCCGGCCGGGCAGGGCACGCAGCAGCGCGTTCAGGCGTACGGCGCCCTCCTCGGCACGCAGACCGGTGGCCGCGTCCACACCGAGGCCGTCCGGCGAGGTGTAGTCGGCCCAGGCGATCACGGCCGTACGCGTCGAGGGGCTCTGTTCACGCTCGGCCGCGTACAGGGCCTTGGCCATGCCGACCGGGGCGCTGTAGCTGCGGTACGTCTTCTGGAAGGTGAGCAGGTCGGTGTCGACGCCGGGGACGACGACGGAGATCCGCTCGGCCCGGCCGAGACTGCCGAACACCTCGGCGACCCGGCCCGAACCCTCGGGGTCGAAGGCGAGGATCTGCCGGCCGGCACTCATCAGCGCCTCGTAGCGGTGCATACGAAGGCCCGCGTCCTGCTGGCCGGCCGTGCTGAGCCGGCCGTCGTGCATGCGCTTCTTCTCGACCTTGCGCGCCTGCGCCAGCGCGATGTGGTTGGCGCGGTAGCGCAGCGAGACCGGCGCGCCGTTCATGTTGCCGACCGCCAGGGGATAGCGATGGGCGAGGTGGTCGCGCTCGTGCGGGGTGAGCGAGGCGAAGAAGCGGGTGAGCCGCCCGGGGGCGGACTCGGGGTCCGGCAGGTGGAGGCCGTCGATGCTGCCGTGCTCCCACTTGGCGAGCGAGGCCTGCAGGGCGCCCGACTCCCGGTGGCTGCGCAGGGCGGTCCAGCCGGTGGTCGCGAGCATCACGAACACCACGGCCAGCGCGAGCAGTGCACGCCAGACGTTGAATTGCGGGGAGGTTTCGAAGGAAGTCACTGGGAGGACACACTAGGAGAACGAGAGGGTCTCGCGGTAACCGAGTGACAGGGATCACGTTTCGGCAAGCGTCGAACGATCCCGCAAGGGCCTCATGTGGTACGCCAGTTCCCGGTGAGCGCGGATCCGACCTGGTCGAGGTGGGACGCGGTGAGTTCGCGGATCGCCGCGAGGCTGAAGTCGTCGCCCGTGGTCCACTGCCGTTCGGTGACCCTCATCACCCCGCCGAAGACGGCCACCGCCAGCCGCGGCCGCGGATCGGCGTCCACGTCGACACCCTCCCGTTCGGCGAGCAGCCGCGCGATGGTCTCCTCCGTGGCCGCCGAGCGCCGCAGATGGGCGGCGAGCAGAGCGGGCGTCGACTCGATCGTCCGGTACATGCGCAGGTACAGCTCGACCGGTACGGCCGACTCGACGGTCTCCCGGATCGCGTCCCAGCCCTCGAGGACCGCCTGCCGCAGCGCCTCCATCGGCGCCTCGTGCGCCGGACGCGCCCGCACCGCCGCCACGAAGTGCGCCTCCGTCATCTCCTGCACGCTGAAGGCCACGTCCTCCTTGCCGGCGAAGTAGCGGAAGAAGGTGCGCTGCGAGACGTCGACGGCCTGGGCGATCTCGTCGACGGTCGTGCGCTCGTATCCCTGGGTCGTGAACAGTTCGAGGGCGGAGCGCAGCAGCGCGTCCCGAGTGCGCTGCTTCTTGCGCTCACGCAGAGTTTCCATAGGTGTCAGTTACCGACTTGTGAATTGGTTTGTCAAATGTCAGTGGCTGTCACTAGCCTCGAACGCATGACTCGTCAGACCACCGTCGACGCCACGGGGCCGGGGGACAGGGCAGCCACGGTCCCGTCGGAGCCGACCCCGGCTACGGGGCTGCGCGGCCATCCGTGGCTCACCCTCATCACCGTCGCCGTAGGCGTCATGATGGTGGCCCTCGACGGCACCATCGTGGCGATCGCCAACCCGGCCATCGCGAAGGATCTGCACGCGAGCTTCTCGGACGTGCAGTGGATCACCAACGCCTACTTCCTCGCCCTCGCGGTCTCCCTGATCACCGCGGGCAAGCTCGGTGACCGCTTCGGCCACCGGCAGACCTTCCTCATCGGCGTGACCGGCTTCGCCGCCGCCTCGGGCGCCATCGGCCTCTCCCACAGCATCGCCGCGGTCGTCACCTTCCGCGTCTTCCAGGGCCTGTTCGGCGCCCTGCTGATGCCGGCCGCGCTCGGCCTGCTGCGGGCCACCTTCCCGGCCGGGAAGCTCAACATGGCGATCGGTATCTGGGGCATGGTGATCGGCGCCTCCACCGCGGGCGGTCCGATCCTCGGCGGTGTCCTGGTCGAGCGCGTCAACTGGCAGTCGGTGTTCTTCGTCAACGTGCCGGTGGGCCTCGTCGCGCTCGTCCTGGGCCTGTTGATCCTGCTGGACCACCGCGCCGAGAACGCCCCGCGTTCCTTCGACGTCCTCGGCATCGGCCTGCTCTCCGGCGCGATGTTCTGCCTGGTGTGGGCGCTCATCAAGGCCCCTGACTGGGGCTGGGGCGACGGCAGGACCTGGGGCTTCATCGGCGCCTCGGTGCTGCTCTTCGTCCTCTTCGCCCTCTGGGAGGCGAAGGTCGCGGAACCGCTGATCCCGCTGGGCCTGTTCCGCTCGGTCCCTCTGTCCGCGGGCGTCGTCCTGATGGTCCTGATGGCGATCGCCTTCATGGGCGGCCTGTTCTTCGTGACGTTCTACCTCCAGAACGTCCACGGCATGAGCCCCATCGACGCCGGTCTGCACCTGCTGCCCCTCACCGGCATGATGATCGTCGGCTCCCCGCTGGCGGGCGCCGCGATCACCAAGCTCGGCCCGCGCATGCCGCTGGCCGGCGGCATGGCCGCGACCGCGATCGCCATGTACGGCATGTCGACGCTGGAGGCCGACACCGGCAGCGGTGTGATGTCCGTCTGGTTCGCCCTCCTCGGTCTCGGCCTCGCGCCGGTCATGGTCGGCGCCACCGAGGTCATCGTCGGCAACGCGCCCATGGAGCTGTCCGGGGTGGCGGGTGGCCTGCAGCAGGCGGCCATGCAGATCGGCGGCAGCCTCGGCACGGCGGTGCTGGGTGCCGTGATGGCCTCCAGGGTCGACAGCGACCTGCAGGGCAACTGGACCGGTGCCGGGCTGCCGAAGCTGACTCCGGAACAGCTGGACAAGGCCTCCGAGGCCGTTCAGGTCGGCGTGGCCCCCGTCGCCAAGGGCACCCCGGAGCCGATCGTCGCCAAGATCACTGCCGTCGCCCACGACACCTTCATCTCCGGCATGAGCCTCGCCTCCCTCGTCGCGGCGGGTGTGGCGGCGGTGGCGGTCCTCGTCGCGCTCCTCACCAGGCGGGGCGCGAACGCGGAGGCGGGTGCGGGACTCGGTCACATCTGACCCCGGCCCTCATGCCTGTTCCCGGCGGATTTCGCCCATCAGGGTGACTCGGTTAAAGATCCCTCGCCCTCGGCGCGCGCCGCAGGTCACAGTGGGTCAAGTCCTCCGCAGGACATGGGAGGTACGGGCCGCGGCGCGCGCTGCTGGAGGGGGGCAGCGCGCGCAGGTCTGCCCACGCGAAACCGGGGTACCCGCACCGTGAAGCCGAACTGTCCATGACCACCAAGGAGTTGATGATGGCAGGCTTCGGGCACGGCACGCGCGGGTACCCCCGGTCACGTGGCCGGACGTGGCAACGGACCGGGCCGGACCGTGCGACGCTCGGAATCATCGGCACGATCTGTGCTGTGGCCGGCTTCTTCGCACTGGGCATCGTCCTCGGCCCGGTCGCGATGTTCTGCGGCTGGCAGTCCATGGGCCGCAAGTGGTCCTCCGACCACAGCATCCCGGCCCTGGTGGCCCTGGTCCTGGGCGCCATCGACACCGTCCTGGCCATCATCGCCCTGGCGGGTGCGGCTGCTTGGGGTCACGGCATCCTGTAACCGGTACACCTGCCCGCGGCTCGCGCTCACAGCGCGGTGGCCGCGGGCAGTCGTGTCGCCGGGGTGACTCGCTCAACTGCGCTGCTGTTCCCGGTCCCCGGCCAGCCGGGCCACCTCCGCCCGCAGCAGCCGCACCTCCTCGGCCAGCGAAGCGATCGCCTCCGTCTGCCGCCGCTCCTCCACATCGTCCTTCTCGAACCGGGAGATGAACCAGGCGGCGATGTTCGCGGTGACGACGCCGAGCAGGGCGATCCCCGAGAGCATCAGGCCGACCGCGATCATCCGCCCGAGCCCGGTCGTCGGGGCGTGATCGCCGTACCCCACGGTCGTCATCGTCGTGAACGACCACCACACCGCGTCACCCAGTGTCCGGATGTTCCCGTTCGGCGAGTCCCGCTCCACCGACAGCACCGCCAGCGAACCGAACATCAGCAGTCCGACCACCGACCCCACGACATACGTGGTCAGCCGGATCTGCGGGGCCATCCGCGCCCGCCGTCCCACCAGCAGCAGCGTCGACACCAGCCGCAGCAGCCTGAGCGGCTGCAGCACGGGCAGCACCACCGCGCACAGATCGGGCCAGTGCGTCCGGACGAAGTCCTTGCGCCGGGGGACGAGCGCGAGGCGTACGAGGTAGTCCACGGCGAAGGCCCCCCACACCAGCCACTCCACGACCGTGCACAGGGTGGTCAGCGAGTGCCCCGCGGAACTGTCCACGATGGGCACGGCATACGCGACGGCGAAGGCCACGGCCATCGCCAGCAGGGGCCGCTGGGTGTGCCGCTCCCACCGCGCCTGCGCCGAGTGTTGCTCCATGCACGCATGGTAAAGACAGCGTAAGGGCGGTGGAGGGTCGAGCTCCACCGCCCACACCGCCCGGCAGCCGCTACGCGTCGCCGCCCGCGGCCCCCGGATCCGCCGCCGAGACGTCCAGCAGCTCGTACCGGTCGATGGCCTGCTTCAGCACGGACCGGTCGACCTTGCCCTCCCTGGCCAGCTCGGTCAGCACCGCCACCACGATCGACTGGGCGTCGATGTGGAAGAAGCGACGGGCCGCGCCCCGGGTGTCGGCGAAGCCGAAGCCGTCCGCGCCGAGCGACTGGTACGTCCCGGGCACCCACCGCGCGATCTGGTCCGGAACCGACCGCATCCAGTCGGACACGGCCACGAACGGACCCTCGGACCCGCTCAGCTTCTGCGTCACGTACGGCACCCGCTGCTCCTCCTCCGGGTGCAGCAGGTTGTGCTCCTCCACGGCCACGGCCTCGCGGCGCAGCTCGTTCCAGGACGTCGCCGACCACACGTCGGCCTTGACGTTCCACTCCTCGGCGAGGATCCTCTGCGCCTCCAGGGCCCACGGCACCGCGACTCCGGACGCCATGATCTGGGCCGGGACGGCACCGCCCGTGCCCTCGCTGAGCCTGTGGATGCCCTTGAGAATGCCCTCGACGTCCACGTTCGCCGGCTCGGCCGGGTGCTGGATGGGCTCGTTGTAGACGGTGAGGTAGTAGAAGACGTCCTCGCCGTGCGGGTGATCGGCGTCGCCGCCGTACATCCGGCGCAGGCCGTCCTGGACGATGTGCGCGATCTCGTAGGCGTAGGCCGGGTCGTACGCGACGCACGCCGGGTTCGTCGAGGCGAGCAGCTGCGAATGGCCGTCCGCGTGCTGCAGACCTTCACCGGTCAGGGTCGTGCGACCGGCGGTCGCACCCAGCACGAACCCGCGCGCCAGCTGGTCGGCCATCTGCCAGAACTGGTCGCCGGTGCGCTGGAAACCGAACATCGAGTAGAAGACGTACACCGGGATCAGCGGCTCGCCGTGCGTGGCGTAGGCGGAGCCGGCCGCGATCAGCGAGGCGGTGCAGCCCGCCTCCGAGATGCCGTCGTGCAGCATCTGGCCGGTCGGCGACTCCTTGTACGCGAGCAGCAGGTCGCGGTCGACCGCCTCGTACTGCTGGCCGAGCGGGTTGTAGATCTTCGCGCTCGGGAAGAAGGAGTCCATGCCGAACGTGCGGTACTCGTCCGGCGCGATCAGCACGAACCGCTTGCCGATCTCCTTGTCCCGCATGAGGTCCTTGAGGAGCCGGACGAACGCCATCGTCGTGGCGATGGACTGCTGGCCCGAGCCCTTCTTCACTGTCGCGTACGTCTTGTCGTCCGGCAGTGCGAGCGGCTCGGAGCGCACGACACGCGTCGGGACGTACCCGCCGCACGCCTTGCGCATGTCGTGCATGTACTGGATCTCCTCCGTGTCCCGGCCCGGGTGGTAGTACGGCGGCGCGCCGGACTCCAGCTCCTTGTCGGAGATCGGCAGGTGCAGCCGGTCGCGGAAGCGCTTGAGGTCGTCTACCGTCAGCTTCTTCATCTGGTGCGTGGCGTTGCGGCCCTCGAAGTTCGGGCCCAGCGTCCAGCCCTTGACGGTCTTCGCCAGGATGACCGTCGGCTGGCCCTTGTGCTCCTTGGCCGCCTTGAACGCCGCGTAGATCTTGCGGTGGTCGTGACCGCCACGGCCCAGGTGCAGGATCTGGTCGTCGGTCATGTTCTCGACCATCGCGCGCAGCCGCAGGTCGTCGCCGAAGAAGTGCTCGCGGATGTAGGCCCCGGACTCGGTGGCGTACGTCTGGAACTGCCCGTCCGGGGTCGTGTTCATCCTGTTGACCAGGACGCCGTCGCGGTCCTGGGCGAGCAGCGGGTCCCAGCTGCGGTCCCAGATCAGCTTGATCACGTTCCAGCCGGCGCCCCGGAAGACCGACTCCAGCTCTTGGATGATCTTGCCGTTGCCGCGCACCGGGCCGTCCAGGCGCTGCAGGTTGCAGTTGACGACGAAGGTCAGGTTGTCCAGGCCCTCGCGCGCCGCGATGGACAGCTGGCCGAGCGATTCGGGCTCGTCCATCTCGCCGTCACCGAGGAACGCCCACACGTGCGACTTGGAGGTGTCCGCGATGCCGCGCGCCTCCATGTAGCGGTTCATCCGCGCCTGGTAGATCGCGCCGAGCGGGCCGAGGCCCATGGAGACGGTGGGGAACTCCCAGAAGTCCGGCATGGAGCGCGGGTGCGGGTAGCTGGAGAGGCCGTTCGGGTACTTCGACTTCTCCTGGCGGAAGCCGTCCAGCTGGTCCTCGGTGAGCCGGTCGAGCAGGTACGCGCGCGCGTAGATGCCGGGGGAGGCGTGGCCCTGGAAGAAGACCTGGTCGCCGCCGTCGCCCTCGTCCTTGCCGCGGAAGAAGTGGTTGAAGCCCACGTCGTACAGGGAGGCGGAGGAGGCGAAGGTCGCGATGTGGCCGCCGACGCCGATACCGGGGCGCTGCGCGCGGGAGACCATCACGGCCGCGTTCCAGCGGGTCGCGTTGAGGATCCTGCGCTCGATCTCCTCGTTGCCGGGGAAGAACGGCTCGGCCCGGGTGGGGATCGTGTTGACGTAGTCCGTGCTGCGCATCTCGGGCACGGCCACGCGCTTCTCGCGGGCCCGCTCGATCAGGCGCAGCATGAGATAGCGGGCCCGCTCCCGGCCGCGCTCGTCCACGGCGGCGTCGAGGGAGTCGAGCCACTCCTGGGTCTCTTCGGGATCGAAGTCAGGAACCTGACTCGGAAGGCCGCCAATGATGATCGGGTTGCGATCGGATCCGGAAGCCACGCTGTTCCTTACGTGTCAGAGGGCCGCTTTTTTGTTCGCTTTTTCTGTGCTTACACCGTTCCCCATCGTGTACCTCGGGAAGGCGTACGTCATCTCTACCGTGGGGTAACCGGGGCGCCGGGCCGGTCAAAACGCAACGATACGCCCGGGGGGTGACGGGCTCGGCAAAGTTGTTCGAGGGTCGTATCGCCGGATGATTCCGAACCACACAAAGCGGGCACATCGGTGTGATGTGGGGCATGGTGAATCGGGGTACGGTGCGAGGAGTTGCGGCGACACGGTCGGGATCGTCACCGTTTCGGCGGTCTGGACGGCCGGGTACTTGCGCGATCCGTCCCGCCCGTGTGGACTACGGCCAATGCTTCGCGCACGCGCGTGGCTGAGATATTCATCAAGAAATGATCAGGAGGCAACCCGTGAGCGCGACCGCGGACCACGCGGAGGAGCGGACGAACCCTGCCGCCAGGCTGGGGTTCCAGCCCGGGCAGGTGGTCCAGGAGATCGGCTACGACGACGACGTCGATCAGGAGCTCCGCGAGGCCATTGAGGCAGTCATCGAGGCCGACCTCATGGATGAGGACTACGACGACGTGGCCGACGCCGTTGTGCTGTGGTTCCGTGACGACGACGGCGACCTCACGGATGCGCTGGTGGATGCCACCACGTACATCGAAGAGGGCGGCGCCATCCTGCTCCTCACGCCGAAGACCGGCCGTGCGGGGTACGTGGAGCCGAGCGACATCTCGGAAGCCGCGACGACCGCCGGTCTGACCGCGTCCAAGAGCGTGAGTGTCGGCAAGGACTGGAGTGGCTCGCGTCTGGCGACGCCGAAGGCCGCCAAGTCCGGCAAGAGGTAACCGCCTCGTCCTCGGGGCGTCGGACGGGCCGGGACCGACCGGCCCGTCCGAAAGCCCGCGCCGAACCCGCGGTGATCGCTGCGTAGGGTGGTATCGAGCGTTGCTGTTGCTCTCACCCGAACAGTCCACCGAAGGGATGCATGACGATGGCGATCCAGGTCGGCGACAAGGCGCCCGACTTCGAGCTCAAGGACAACCACGGCCGCACGGTGAACCTCGCCGACTTCCGCGGCGAGAAGAACGTGGTGCTGCTCTTCTACCCCTTCGCCTTCACCGGCGTGTGCACCGGCGAGCTGTGCGAGCTGCGCGACAACCTGCCGAAGTTCTCCGACCGCGACACCCAGCTGCTCGCCGTCTCCAACGACTCCATCCACACCCTGCGCGTCTTCGCGGAGCAGGAGGGCCTGGAGTACCCGCTGCTCTCCGACTTCTGGCCGCACGGCAACGTCTCGCGCGCGTACGGCGTCTTCGACGAGGACAAGGGATGCGCCGTCCGGGGCACCTTCGTCATCGACAAGGAGGGCGTCGTGCGGTGGACCGTGGTCAACGGCCTGCCGGACGCACGTGACCTGAACGACTACATGAAGGCGCTCGACACCCTGTGAGCCGACCGGTGATCCGACACCTGTGATTCTTCGAGTCCAGGGTCTGCGGGGGGCGGGAACCCGTCACTAGGATCGGCACGTTGATCCCATATCCGAAGCACGACGGGGCTCCCGCCCCTGGACACCACATGGAGGACCCGTGGGAGTCAGCCTCAGCAAGGGCGGCAACGTATCGCTGACGAAGGAGGCCCCGGGCCTGACCGCGGTCATCGTCGGTCTGGGGTGGGACGTGCGCACCACGACCGGCACCGACTTCGACCTCGACGCCAGCGCGCTGCTGCTGAACAACTCCGGCAAGGTCGCCAGCGACCAGCACTTCGTCTTCTTCAACAACCTCAAGAGCCCCGACGGCTCCGTCGAGCACACCGGTGACAACATCACCGGTGAGGGCGAGGGCGACGACGAGCAGATCAACGTCAACCTGGCAGGCGTCCCGGCCGACGTCGAGAAGATCGTCTTCCCGGTGTCGATCTACGACGCCGAGAACCGCCAGCAGTCCTTCGGCCAGGTCCGCAACGCGTTCATCCGCGTCGTCAACCAGGCCAACCAGCAGGAGATCGCCCGCTACGACCTGAGCGAGGACGCCTCCACCGAGACCGCGATGGTCTTCGGCGAGCTGTACCGGCACGGCCCGGAGTGGAAGTTCCGCGCCATCGGCCAGGGCTACGCCTCGGGCCTGCGAGGCATCGCGCAGGACTTCGGCGTCAACGTCTGACGCCCGAGGCCCCCGCATCCGTCCGGCGCCGCACCGTTTACGGTCGGCGCCGGACGTGCAGGACAACCAGGGAAGCACCATCAGGGGAGGACCAGCATCATGGGCGTCACGCTCGCCAAGGGAGGCAACGTCTCCCTCTCCAAGGCCGCACCGAACCTCACCAACGTCATGATCGGGCTCGGCTGGGACGCGCGCTCCACCACTGGCGCCCCCTTCGACCTGGACGCCAGCGCCCTGCTGTGCGACGCCGGCAACCGGGTGCTGGGCGACGAGTGGTTCGTGTTCTACAACCAGCTCAAGAGCCCCGACGGCTCGGTCGAGCACACCGGTGACAACCTCACCGGTGAGGGCGAGGGTGACGACGAGTCGATCCTGGTCGACCTGGCCAAGGTCCCGCTCCAGTGCGAGAAGGTCGTCTTCCCCGTCTCGATCCACCTGGCGGACGAGCGCGGCCAGACCTTCGGCCAGGTCTCCAACGCCTTCATCCGCGTGGTCAACCAGGCCGACGGCCAGGAACTGGCCCGCTACGACCTCAGCGAGGACGCCAGCACCGAAACCGCCATGATCTTCGGCGAGCTGTACCGGTACCAGGGCGAGTGGAAGTTCCGTGCCGTGGGACAGGGGTACGCGTCGGGGCTGCGGGGCATCGCCCTGGATTTCGGAGTCGCCGTCTCCTGAGTCCGCAGCCGGCGTGAGGCCGGGACCTGCGGCATCGCGATAGAGGCCCCCTCGCCGCTGCTCCCGACAGGGACCCCCTCTAGACTCGTGGTCAACATTTAGCAAAGCCGAGTACGGAGCGGGGGAGGCCCTCCCCCAGACTAGGTCTGGGAGGTGCCCCCACAACACGATGGGGTAGCCAGTGCTTTTGAAAACCTTCGGCTGGTCGTTCGCGGTCACCGCGGTCGGTCTGGTCGCTGCGGTCTTCTACGGGGGGTGGGAGGCCCTCGGCATCGTGGCGATCCTCTCCGTCCTCGAGATCTCGCTGTCGTTCGACAACGCGGTGGTCAACGCCGGAATCCTGAAGAAGATGAACGCCTTCTGGCAGAAGATCTTCCTCACGGTCGGCGTGCTCATCGCCGTCTTCGGCATGCGGCTGGTCTTCCCCGTCGTCATCGTGGCGATCAGCGCCAAGATGGGCATGATCGAGGCCGTCGACCTCGCACTCAACAACAAGGACCGCTACCAGGAACTGGTCACCGACGCCCACCCGGCGATCGCCGCGTTCGGCGGAATGTTCCTGCTGATGATCTTCCTCGACTTCATCTTCGAGGACCGGGACATCCAGTGGCTGCGCTGGATCGAGCGGCCCCTGGCCAAGCTCGGCAAGGTCGACATGCTGTCGGTCTGCATCTCCCTGATCGTTCTGCTCATCACCTCCTTCACCTTCGCCACGCACGCCCACCAGCACGGCGGCGCCCACGCCGACAAGGCGCAGACGGTGCTGATCGCCGGCATCGCCGGCCTCATCACCTACATGATCGTCGGCGGTCTCTCCGGCTACTTCGAGGACAAGCTGGAGGAAGAGGAGGAGCGCGAGCACGAGGAGGAGGAAGAGGCCGCCCGCACCGGAAAGAAGCGCTCGCCGGTGGTCCTGGCCGGCCAGGCCGCGTTCTTCATGTTCCTCTACCTGGAGGTCCTGGACGCGTCCTTCTCCTTCGACGGCGTGATCGGCGCCTTCGCCATCACCAACGACATCGTTCTGATGGCCCTGGGTCTCGGCATCGGCGCGATGTACGTCCGTTCGCTGACGGTGTACCTGGTCCGCCAGGGCACCCTGGACGACTACGTCTACCTGGAGCACGGCGCCCATTACGCGATCGGCGCCCTGGCCGTGATCCTCATGGTCACCATCCAGTACGAGATCAACGAGGTCGTCACCGGTCTCGTCGGCGTCGTCCTGATCGCCTGGTCCTTCTGGTCCTCCGTCCGCCGCAACCGCGCTCTCGCGGCGGCCGAGGCGGGCGCGGGCGAGAAGGCCGAGATCTCGTCGGGGGTCTGACCTCCGGCATCCCCTTCGAGCCCGCTACGGGCCGAATCAGGGACGTGACGGGGTGTGGCGCCCCGTCCGGTGAGGAACGCTCTGTTCGGGGCGGCCGACGTGGTCGGCCGCCCCAACGGCGTTCACAGACGAGTACTCGGGGGCGGGAATGGGCTTCTTCGACGGGCTGCGAGGCGGACGGGCCGCCGACTTCGACTCCGGCAGCGCGGCGACCAACGCGATCGAACTGACCAGGCGGCACCAGCAGGTGTCCCTCACCAAGCAGGACGCGGCCACCGGTCATCTGCGCATCAACCTGGCCTGGCGGATGCGGACCTCCGACTTCGACGGCAACCAGCGCACCAGCCTCTTTCGGCACCCTTTCAAGGCGCTCAGGCCGCCGGAGGTGCTCGGCCACGGGCAGAGCATGGTCAACGTCGACCTCGACCTGGGCTGCCTGTACGAGCTGACCGACGGCACGAAGGGGGTCGTCCAGCCGCTCGGCGGCTACCTCGGCGACGTCAACGCACCGCCGTACATCAAGCTCAGTGGCGACGACCGGTTCGGGTCGGGGTCGGGCGAGACGATGTACATCAACCTGGATCACCGGGAGGCCATCAGGAGGCTGCTGGTCTTCGTGTACATCTACGACCAGACACCCGCCTTCGACCGCACGCACGCGATCGTGACTCTCTACCCCAGCAACGGCCCCCGCATCGAGATAGGCCTGGACGAGCGGCATCCCCAGGCCCGGTCCTGTGCGGTCGTGATGATCGAGAACGTCAAGGGGGAGCTGGTCGTCCGGCGTGAGGTCAAGTTCGTGTACGGGTTCCAGGGCGAGCTGGACCGGTTGTACGGGTGGGGACTGACCTGGGGGCGCGGTTACAAGTCCAAGGCGGAGCGGTGACCCCTACCGGCCGATGAACTGCGGACCCTGCGGCGGCAGCCGGAAGTTCGGGTCCAGGGGAGCCGTCAGGGCCGGCTGGGGCTGCGGATAACCGTAGGCGGGCCGGCCCGCCGGCTCCGGGTAGCCGTACGCGGGCTGCTGCGGTGACGTCGGCTGCGGGTAGCCGTACGCCGACTGGGGCGGGACCGCCGTCGGCTGCTCGGGCGGGAGAGGCTGGGAGGTGGTCTCCGGCGGGGCCTGACCCAGCTCCTCCTCCGCCTCCGACTCGTCCACCGAGATACCGAAGTCCGTGGCGAGGCCCTTCAGGCCGTTCGAGTAGCCCTCGCCCAGGGCGCGGAACTTCCAGCCCTCCCCGCGCCGGTACAGCTCACCGCAGATCAGGGCGGTCTCCGCGCCGGTCTCCGGCTTGATCTCGAAGTGGGCCAGCGGCTCGCCGTCGGCGACGGAGGCGTCGTACAGCAGGACGCACAGGGCCGGGACACGGTCGAAGGGGACGCCGTCCGCGGAGGCCACCAGCAGGATGCGGCCGACGCCGGGCTCGACACCCGAGAGGTCCGACTGGATCGTGTCGGTGAGCCCCTCGGTGATCCGCTTCTTCCCCAGCCGCCACACCGTGCCCGAGGGGTGCCGGGGCTGGTTGTAGAAGACGAAGTCCTCGTCGGAGCGCACACGGCCGTCGGAACCCAGCAGCAGCGCCGAGGCGTCCACGTCCGGAACTCCCTGGCCGGGCGTCCAGCGCAGCACGGCGCGCACCGTGGTGGCCTCGACCGGGATGTTCGACCCCTTCAGCATCGCGTGCGTCATGCCGTCATCCTGCCTTCTCGGTCCTGGCCACGACAATGCGGGGGGTGGTGCTGCGGACACGGGCGAGTTACCGGAAATTCATGCCCGGGGGGAACCCGTGACACGGATCCCTACGTACTATTACCGGCCACCCTTTACCGAATCCACAGGCTCGGATTGCCACTGAGGAGTCCTATGCGTCATTTCGGGCACATCGCCCCCGAGGTGCGACAGCGCCTCTTCCACCAGGAGCCGTGCGCGTTCAGCGCCGACTCCCCGGCCCCGCTGCTCTCCGCGGCCCTGGGCGCCACGCTGTACAGCCCGGCAACCCGGCCGCGGCTCGCCGACGACGTCGTCAAGCAGGCCGGCAACGGCGTGGTCTCGATGGTGCTGTGTCTGGAGGACTCCATCGACGACGCGGACGTCGCGGCGGGCGAGGAGAACCTCGTCCGGCAGTTCGCCGACCTCGACTCCGGCGAGGGGGTGGAGCCGCCCCTGCTGTTCATCCGGGTGCGCGTCCCCGAGCAGATCCCCGACCTCGTACGCCGCCTCGGCGCCTCCGTACGGCTGCTGTCCGGGTTCGTCATGCCCAAGTTCACCGAGAAGCGCGGCATCCCGTTCCTGGAGGCCCTCACCACCGCCGAGGCCGCAAGCGGCCGCCGGCTGTTCGCCATGCCGGTCCTGGAGTCGCCCGAGCTGCTGTACCGCGAGTCCCGCGTGGACACCCTGGAGGGCATCGCCCGCGCGGTCGACAAGTTCCGCGACCGGGTGCTGGCCCTGCGCCTCGGCGTCACCGACTTCTGCTCCTCCTACGGGCTGCGCCGGGCCCCCGACATGACCGCCTACGACGTCCAGATCGTCGCCTCCGTGATCGCCGACGTGGTCAACATGCTCGGCCGGGCCGACGGCACCGGGTTCACCGTGACCGGGCCGGTCTGGGAGTACTTCCGGGTGCCCGAGCGCATGTTCAAGCCACAGCTGCGGCAGAGCCCCTTCCTGGAGATGCAGGCCGTCGAGCTGCGCGAGAAGCTCATCGAGCACGCGATGGACGGGCTGCTGCGGGAGATCTCCCTGGACCAGGCCAACGGCCTGCTCGGCAAGACCTGCATCCACCCCTCCCACGTCCTGCCGGTGCACGCGCTGTCCGTGGTCAGCCACGAGGAGTTCAGCGACGCCCAGGACATCCTCCGGCCGGAACGCGGCGGCGGAGGTGTACTCCGGTCGGCCTACACGAACAAGATGAATGAAGTGAAGCCGCACCGCGCCTGGGCCGAGCGGACCCTGCTGCGCGCCGAGGTCTTCGGCGTGGCCAACGAGGACGTCGGCTTCGTGGAGCTGCTCGCCGCCGGAATACCCGGCTGACGCGCCGGATCATCCGGTCGACCTTTCGCAAACCCAAGGAACGCATGAAGAACGCAGTGAACGACGGGGTCTGGTCCGGCAGCTGGGTCGCCGAGCGACTCGGTGTCGGACTCGAGGGAGACGACGGGCTGCGGGCCCTGTTGGGGCTCGCGCTGCGCCGCAACCCCAAGCGGGCCCACCTGCTCGTCTCCCACGTGCTCGGCAAGCACGTACCGCAGTCGCCGTCCGTGGTCTACGGCCACGGATTCCGCCTGGGCCGCCGGGTCCACGAGCTGCTCGGCGAGACGCAGGCGGCCTCGGCGGTCGTCCTCGGCTACGCGGAGACCGCCACCGGCCTCGGCCACTCGGTCGCCGACGGCCTGGGCCTCGCCCCGTACCTGCACTCCACGCGTCGCCCGGTGGCCGGGGTCGCCCCAGCGGGCGGCTTCGAGGAGTCCCACTCCCACGCCACCTCCCACCTGCTGCTCCCCGGGGACTCCGCCCTGCTGGCCGGCGACGGCCCGCTGGTCCTCGTCGATGACGAGTTCTCCACCGGCAACACCATCCTCAACACCATTCGTGACCTGCACGAACGCTATCCGCGGGGCCGGTACGTGGTGGTCGCCCTGGTCGACATGCGCTCCGCCGAGGACACCGCCCGCCTGGAGCGGTTCGCCACCGAGATCGGCGCCCGGGTGGACCTCGTCGCGGCCGCCTCCGGGACCGTACGGCTGCCGGAGGAGGTGCTGGAGAAGGGGCGGCAACTGGTCGCGCGGCACGAGACCGTGCCGGACGCGCCCGAGCCGCCGTACGGCCGCATCGCCCGGATCGACCTGCACTGGCCCCACGGGCTGCCCGACGGCGGCCGGCACGGCTTCACGCCCGCCCACCGCGCCCACCTGGAGACCGCGCTGCCCGCCATGGCCGCCCGGGTCGCCGAGGCGCTGCCCACCGCCGCCCGGCGGGTGCTGGTGCTCGGCTTCGAGGAGCTGATGTACGCCCCGCTGCGCATCGCCCGCGAACTGGAACAGATGGTCCCCGCCGAGGTGCGCTTCTCCACCACCACCCGCTCGCCCGTCCTCGCGGTCGACGACCCCGGCTACGCGATACGCACCCGCCTGGTCTTTCCCGCCCACGACGACCCGGCCGACGGTCCCGGCGAGCGCTACGCCTACAACGTCGCGGGCGCCGGTTTCGACGCCGTCGTCGCCGTCGTCGACTCGGCCGCCGACACCCCCGCACTGCACGCCCCCGACGGCCTGCTGGCCCGCCTCGCGGCCCACACCCCGCACGTCCTGCTCGCGGTCGTCCCGTCGTACGTACCCGAGCCCCTCTCCTCTCCCGAAAGGCCGGTCATGCTGCCCGAGCCCCTCCGCGGCCCCGCCTTCTCCTCGTATCCGCCCGAGGAGGTCGGCTGGCTGCTGCAGGACCTCTCGGACGTGGCCCTGGAGGCGCCGACCGAGGAACGCGAGGAGGCCATCCAGAGCGGCGGAGCCCACTACGCCGAGTCGCTCCCGGTGGAGTACCAGCCCAGCGAGCAGTACCAGGAGCTGTTCCACGCGGCCCTGGACGCCTCGGCCGCCCGGCTCGCGCAGGCGGTCGGCGTCGTGACCGACACCGTCGTCGCCGAGCGGTCGCCCCGCCCCGTGCTGGTCTCCCTGGCCCGCGCGGGCACCCCCGTCGGCGTGCTCATGCGCCGCTGGGCCCGGTTCCGGCACGGCCTCGACCTCCCGCACTACGCCGTGTCGATCGTCCGCGGCCGCGGCATCGACGCCAACGCGCTGCGCTGGCTCGCCGCCCACCACGACCCCCGGGACGTCGTCTTCGTCGACGGATGGACCGGCAAGGGCGCCATCAGCCGCGAACTCGCCCAGGCCATCGAGGAGTTCGAGGAGACAGAGGGCATCACCGGCTTCGACCCGGAGATCGCCGTCCTCGCCGACCCGGGCTCCTGCGTACGCACCTACGGCACCCGCGAGGACTTCCTCATCCCGTCCGCCTGCCTCAACTCCACCGTGTCCGGGCTGATTTCACGCACGGTCCTGCGCGCGGACCTGGTCGGCCCGCACGACTTCCACGGCGCGAAGTTCTACCGCGAACTCGCCGGCGCCGACGTCTCCGTGGCCTTCGTCGACGCCGTCTCCGCCCGCTTCCCCGACGTCGCCGACACCGTCGACGCGGCGGTCAAGGAGCTGATGGCCGAGGACCGCAGCCCCACCTGGGCGGGCTGGCGGGCCGTCGAGCGGATCAGCGAGGAGTACGGCATCCACGACGTGAACCTCGTCAAGCCGGGCGTCGGCGAGACCACCCGCGTGCTGCTGCGCCGGGTGCCCTGGAAGATCCTCGCCAAGGCCGGCGCGGGCGCCGACCTCGACCACGTACGGCTGCTCGCCGAACAGCGAGGGGTGCCGGTCGAGGAGGTCGGCGAACTGCCCTACACCTGCGTCGGGCTGATCCACCCCAAGTACACGCGGGGCGCCACGGGCGCCGACGGCAAGGCGGTGAACGTCTGATGCCGGTACTGGTGGCCAGCGACCTCGACCGAACGCTGATCTACTCCTCGGCGGCCCTCGCGCTGACCATGCCGGACGCGCGGGCGCCCCGGCTGCTGTGCGTCGAGGTGCACGAGAGCAAGCCCCTGTCCTACATGACCGAGACCGCGGCCCAGCTGCTGACCGACCTCGGCGACACCGCCGTCTTCGTGCCCACCACGACCCGCACCCGCAAGCAGTACCAGCGCATCAACCTGCCCGGCCCGCCGCCCGCGTACGCGATCTGTGCCAACGGCGGCCATCTGCTGGTCGACGGCGTCACGGACGAGGACTGGCACGCCGGGGTGCTGGCACGGCTTGCCGATGAGTGCGCGCCGCTGGAGGAGATCCGCGAGCACCTGATGCGGACCGCAGACCCCGTCTGGGTGCGTAAGCACCGGGTCGCCGAGGACCTCTTCGCCTACCTGGTCGTCGAACGCGAGCTGCTGTCCGAGGACTGGGTGAAGGAACTGGCCGTATGGGCGGAGATCCGGGGGTGGACCGTCTCGCTCCAGGGCCGCAAGATCTACGCCGTCCCCAAGCCGCTCACCAAGAGCGCCGCCGTGCGCGAGGTCGCCCGGCGCACCGGCGCGGAGCTGACGCTGGCGGCCGGAGACTCCCTGCTCGACGCCGACCTGCTGCTCGCCGCCGACCGGGGCTGGCGGCCCGGACACGGCGAACTGGCCGACAGCGAGTGGACCGCACCGGCGATCAGCGCGCTGCCGGAGCGGGGTGTGCTGGCCGGAGAGCGGATCGTGCGCGAGTTCCTGAAGGCGACACGCGGGTCCGCCTCGGGGGGCCGACACCCGTAGGCCAACACATGGGGGCCAACGTCCGTGGGCCATCACGCGGGGGCCAATACCTGGCGCCACGCGTGCGGTCCACACCCGTGAGCCAACAGCGCGGGCAAACGGCCGTGGGTAAACGGCCGAGGGCACACTGCCGATCGGGGGCCAACGGGCGTCGGTCAACACCCGTGGGCAACTGCCGACCGTAGGCCCACGGGTGTTGACCAACGACCGAAGGCCTAGGGCCGTAAACCAACGGCCGTAAACCAACGGCCGTAACCAACGGCCGTAGGCCCACACCCGTTGATCAGCCGCAGCAGCCCCCGCCGCAGCAACCCCCGCCGCCGGCCCCGCCCGCGCGGGGCGCCGGAGCCGGTGCGGCGGACGAGCTGCCGCCCACGGCCACCGTGGACAGCAGCTTGACCGTGTCCTCATGTCCCGCGGGGCATGAGGCCGGGGCGGCGGACTCCGCCATGGGACGGCTCAGTTCAAAGGTGTCGCCGCAGGTACGGCAGCGGTACTCGTAGCGAGGCATGCGCACAGGTTAACCGGCGGCCCCACCGGACGCGCTCACTCCCTGTCGGGCCGGTCCGTTTCCTCCGTGCTCCTCAGCGCCCGGTTGGCCGGTGGCATCCCGACCTCGGGCTCACGCTTCTCCTGCCCGCCCACCTCGGGGTGCCGGGCCCGCCAGTACGGGTTGTCGTACGGCAGGGACGAGCCGACCCGGCCGTACATGCCGAAGGTCATCAGCGCGATTCCGACGACAAAGCTGAACAGCACGTTCTGGATCTTGAACGCGAGGAAGTTGTTGGGGGTGTCCAACAGGCCGAGCATCAGGAAGCCGTTCAGGATGAACAGCACGCCCAGCACCATGTTCAGCGTGGACGCGAAGTTGCCGCCGATCACCATGCCCACGAAGAGCAGCAGCCCCACGCAGATCGACAGCACGCTCAGCGTGCCGTTGGTGTTGAGGCCCACCACGGTGTCGCCGCCGGTGTCGAAGAACCCGATGTGGTCGATCACACCGAAGATGCCGAAGATGACCAGGAACAGGCCGATCAGGCCCGCACCGATCCGGTAGACCATGTTCAGGCGGTGGTCGACGGGCAGGTGTTCGTCGAACCGGATTCGCCGCCGGGTGGGCTGTTCTGTCCGCGTGTGCGCTGTGGCCATATCCGCCTCCCTCGGGCGCTAGCGGAGGCCATCCGTCCCCTTCAATATCCGCCCGCCCGGCCCGGAGTGCCAACACACACGCTCAGCGGCGGTCGGCTCAGTGCCCCGGGGCGCCCCCGCGCTCTTCCCGGATCTGCGTCACCACCCGGGCCGCCGTCTGCCGCACGGCCTCCGTCTCGGTCAGGAAGTGCCAGTAGTCCGGGTGCCGGCCCTCCAGCGTGCCGACCGCCCGCTCCAGCCGCGCCACCGCGTCGTCCAGCGGCCGCGCGTGCCGCGGATCCGGGGTCGCACGGCCGGTCATCGCCAGCCGCTGGGCGTCCCGAATCGCGAACCGCGTACGCTCGATCTCCTGCTGCGGATCCTTCTGCACCGCGTTGAGCCGGGTCAGCCGGTCACCGGCCGCCGACACCGCCTCGTCCGTCGTGTTCAGCAGCGCCCGTACGGTCGACAGCAGCGAGGTGGCGTCCGGCCAGCGCTGGGCGTCCCGCGCCGCCTGGGCCTCGCGCAGCTTCAGCTCGGCCTGCCGTACGTTCTCCGCGGCCTGCGCGGGCACCTGCTGCAGATCCTGCCAGCACGCGGCCGCGAACCTGCGCCGCAGCTCGCTCAGCACCGGATCGACCTGCCCCGCCCGGGTGGTCAGCGCCTGCGCACGGGTCCGCAGACTCACCAGCCGGTGATCGATCTCGGCCGCCTTCTCCGGCAGTCGCTCCGCCTCCGCCCGGATCGCCGCGGCCTCCCGCTGCACCCGCTCGGCCCGCTCCAGCGTCTGCGTCACCCCGTGCTGACCCGCCCCCTGGTTCAGCCTGGTCAGCTCGGGCGAGAGCGCCGCGAGCCGGGCCGCGAGATCATCGGCCGCCAGGCGCCTGTGCCGTACGGCGTCCAGCGCGTTGCTCGCGCCCAGCAGCGCCTGCCGGGCCCGCTCCACGGCCGGGGCGACCCGGGCGAGTTGGGTCTCGGCCTTGCCGAGCAGCGGCCCCAGCGAACTGCCGAAACGGTCCAGCTCCTGCTTGACCCCGAGCAGTTCGTCCTTGGCCGCGGTCAGTTCGGTGCGCGCCCGGGCGGCCGTCGCGGCCTCCAGATCATCCCGGTCCAGATCATGGGCGTCCACGGCCTGGATGTACCGCTGACTGACCTCGTCGATCCGCGCGCCCAGCGCCTGGAAGTCGGCCACCGCCCGCCGCGCGGCGGGGGAGTCGTCCACGGCCGTGATGGTCTCGACCGAGATCCGGAGGTCCCGCTGGGCGGTGTCGAGTTCGTAGAACGCGGCCGCCGCGGCGTCCTTCGCGGCCTGCGCCTCGGCCCGCTGGCCCTCCGACCGCCCACCGAACCAGCGCCGGGTCCCGCCGCCGGCGAACGCGGCGGGCAGCGCGAGCACGGCCAGCACGGGCAGTCCCATCAGGGTGAGGGTGTCACGCAGAGCCGTGGACCCGCCCCGGGCCCCTACGGTCGACGGCGGGTACGACCGCGTCGATGGCGTGCCCGGTGTGGCCGTCACATCCCTCTCCCGTGCTGTGGTTCGCCGTGGGTGGTGTCATTCTCCCACCTGTTGAGGACGAACACACGGGCCGGTCAGTTCGCCGTGCGGACCGTGACCTTTCCGTTCGAGGAGTGGGCGGACACGGTGTGCGGGCTCCTGTCGTCCCGGGGCACGGACACCGACACCGGCCCGTTGTCCGACCCGGCCTTCACGCGGTAGGCGGCGCGGGGCAGCGCGAGGGTGACCGGGCCGTTGTCGCTGCCGACGTCCACGAGGTCGGGCACGCCGCCGAGTTCGACGTCCACCGAGCCGTTGCTGACGCCGGCCCGCACCCGGCGCGAGGAGACGGCCGCGCGCACCGAGCCGTCGTCGGCCCGCAGGTCCAGCGGTCCCGTGCAGTCGGTGACGCGCACGGCACCGTTGCTGGTGCGGATGCCGAGCGGATCCGCGAAACCGTGCGCCCGCACGCTCCCGTTCCCGTCGACGACCTCGACCCCCACCCCGCGCGGCACCTCGACGCGGTGCCGGGCCGAACAGTCGGCGATGAGCCCGGAGCAGTGCACCCGCAGCACCAGCCGGTCGTCCTTGAAGGACCAGTTCACCTTCGGTCCGCTGCCCACGGTCACCGAACCCTGGAACCACCGGGTGACCTCGACCGTCCCCGTCCTCTTCCCCTTCACGGCGACGATCTCCAGCGCCGAGTCGTCGGAGTCGACGGTGAGGGTACGGCCGTGCAGCGTGAAGGACCGGTGGTCCGGGCGCTCGTCGTCACCGGCGGAGGCCCCACAGCCACTGGCACCGCCGACGAGGACACCGACCAGCAACCCGACGGCGGCCGAGCGAACGGGAACGGTACGGATCATGCGAAAAACTCCCCCTGGGATCGGTCTGCGACGACCGTAATGGATCTACGAAGGGACGGTGATCCGGCCTGCTCCCGGACCGGAGGTAGGGATAACCCCCGCATGGACCGGGGTCCGGCTGTTCGGGTTTGCGGTGCACCGCCACCGGCAATGTAGGCTGTCGACTCGTCCTGGGTGTGGTGTCCGGGAAACGGGTGCGTAGCTCAGGGGTAGAGCGCCTGCCTTACAAGCAGGATGTCGGCGGTTCGAAACCGTCCGCGCCCACACGGGAGGAAGCCCCCGGCCGAGTGCGGCCGGGGGCTTTTCGTGGCACTTCCCGTTCTCTGCGTTCCCTGCGTTCTGTGTGGTCTCGGCGTTCCCAGCCGCTTCCTCGTGGGCGTGTTTCAGCTTCGTGCGGGCCTCGACCCGCTCCGCCGCCGCGACCTCGGCCCAGAAGCGGTGGCAGCTGACGAAGACCGCCAACTCGTGCTCCCGGCGCCGCAGCTTCTCCACCTCGGCCTGCTCGTCCGCCGTCCAGCCGGGGGACGCGGGCCGCTCCACCTTGCGCCAGCCGGTGTCGTCGCTGAAGCCGTCCATCGGCTCGACCGACCAGGGCAGGCGCTTGAGCAGGGCCGACAGCTCGGCCCGGACCTGATGCAGCTCCTCCTGACCGGCGAGGAGGTCACTGGGGAATTCATAGGTCGTAGCCACGCGGCAATGCTACGCCTGTTCGATTTTGGGTGGCGAGTTCGGTTGCGAGGTTCAGGCGAACGGGTGTTCAGGGCCGGGAGCCTGACGTCAGCCGGCCGGCAGGCCCACTCGCGCGGCCAGGCTGCCCAGCGCCGCGTGCAGTGCCTCGCGCTCGGACTGGCCGAGGTGGGCGGTCAGTTCGGCGTCCAGGGCCCGGGCCTCGGTCGTGCAGGCGGCCAGGAGTTCCTGGCCGTGATCGGTCAGGGTGAGTACCTGGCGACGGCGGTCCTGTGGGTCGCGCACCCGCCGCACCGCGCCGAGGGTCTCCAGGTGGTCGGCGAGGGCGACCACCAGGCTGGGCGCCACGCCGAGGCGGCCTGCCAGGTCCTGCTGCGAGGCGAACGAGCCCTGGCCGAGGGCCGTGAGCAGCCCCACGTGCTTGGGCTTGAGGTCGTGGCGCTCTATGCGCTCGGCGAAGCGGTCGCCGACCACCGCACCCAGCGTGCCGAGCCGGAACACCAGGGTGTCCGGCAGTCCTGCGGAGCCCTTGACGTCACTCATGCCCGGGATGATAGCTTCCGACTAATCATTCACAGTGAGAATGATTCTTGTGATGACTTAATAGAGTTGCTCGGGAAGGCTGGGGGACATGTCCGTATCGACCGCGCATCTGGTGATCAGCCTGCTCAACGCGCTCGTCGCCCTCGTATCGGGGGTTTCCGGCGTCGTGGGGATGGCACGGCCGGCCATGGCCCTCGCGGAGGGTGAGTCCCTCAACTCGGGCGTGGTGTTCTTCGCCCGTGCCTACGCCGTCCGGGCCGTCCCGCTCAGCGTCGTCATGCTGGTGCTGCTCGCCGCCGGATCCTGGGGCTCGCTCGGGCCGGTGCTGGTCGTCGGCGGCCTGGTGCAGCTGGGCGACGCCGCGATCGGCGCCGCCCGCCGCAACACGGGCATGCTGATCACCACGGGCGGGCTCGCCGCGGTGCATCTGCTGTCGGCCCAGTGGCTGCTGAGCCACTGAGCCGACGGGGACTTCAGCGGCCGGCCGCGCGCAGCTCCGTCACCAGGCGGGTCGTCACCGGCACCGGTACGCTGTGGCGGTCCGCCGCACGCAGCAACGCTCCGCCGATGGCGTCGAGTTCGAGCGGGCGCCCCGCCTCGGCGTCGCGTTGCATGGAGGACTTGGCGGAGGGCGGGAAGGCGTCGAACCGGGACAGGGCCTGGGCCGGGTCGGCGGGGGCGCCGCAGGCGCGGCTCACCGCGGTGGTCTCGGCGACCAGGGACTCCAGTTCCTCGCGGTGGCGGGTGCGGGCTTCGCCGAGGGGGAGGCCGTAGCGGGTGGTGAGCAGGGCGAAGGGCGCGAGGAAGGTCATTTTCGCCCACAGGGCCGCCACCTCGTCCTCGAGGACGCGGCTGGTCGCGCCGGCGGCGGTGAGCACGGCGGCGAGGGAGTCTAGGCGGGAGCGGGGTACGCCGTCCCCCGCCAGGTCGATCTCCACGAACGGGCTGCCGTGTTCGATCACGCCGGGGGTCACGCGGGTCGACTCCACTCGGATCACGCCGGGGGCCACGCGGTCGGGACGGCAGCGGGCGCGCAGGGCCGCGGGGTGCTCGACGCCGTTCAGGAGCGGTACGACGAGGGCGTCGCCGAGGACGGCGGGCGGGACACGGGTGAGGGCGGTGTCCAGGGTGGTGTGCTTGACGGTGACCAGGCAGGCGTCCACCGGTTCGCGCAGCTCGGTGTCCGCTTCGACGGGTGCGGTGAAGTCGCCGAACTGGCGGCTGCGGACCTGGATTCCGGTGTTGCGCAGGGTGTCGGCCGTGGCTTCCCGGGCCAGACAGACGACCCGGTGCCCGGCGCGGGACAGCAGGGCGGCGAGGAGGCCGCCGGTGCCGCCGGGGCCGAGGACGGCCACGGTGCGCTTCGTCGTCATGAGGTGTTCCTCTCGTCGGTCGGCCCCGGGGTTCGGTGGCCGCCTTCGGCGTGATCCTCGCAGGGCGGCGCGGGGTGCGTGAGACTGGGGGCATGTGCCGGAGTATCAAGACGTTGCGTCCGCCCGTTCTGCCCGGTGAGGCCACCGAGGACGACATCCGGGCCGCCGCGCTGCAATACGTGCGGAAGGTCTCGGGGTTCAGGGCGCCCGCCGCCCACAACCGCGAGGTGTTCGATCGGGCCGTGGAGGCCGTGGCGGAGGCCACGGCGGAGCTGCTCGGGGGGCTGGAGGTGCGGGGGCAGTCCGTGCGGGAGGCCGGGTAGGGGCGTTGTCGGGGGCGATGCGATGCCCGAGTCGTCGGCCACGGCTGCCCGTGGGGCGCCCGGGGGGCTTGAGTCTCCCGCAGGGGGAGACGCGAAGGTGGGGGGATGGACGGCGGCACTCTGTACTCGATCGGTGAACTGGCCCGGCGTACCGGGCTGACGATCAAGACGATCCGGTTCTACTCCGATCGCGGTCTGGTGTCGCCGGCCGACCGCACCCCCGCCGGTCACCGCCGCTACGGCCCCGACGCCGTCGCCCGCCTCGCCCTCGTACGGACCCTGCGCGACCTGGGCCTCGGCCTCGACACGGTCCGCCGTGTCCTGGACCGGGACCTCCCGCTCGGCCGGGTCGCCGCGGAGCATGCCGCCGCCCTGGACGCGCAGATCGGCATCCTGCGGCTGCGACGCGCGGTGCTGCTCGCGGCTGCCGGGAGCGGGGCCACCTTCGAGGAGATGGAACGCATGCACCAGCTCGCCACGCTGTCCGAAGTGGAACGGCAGCGGCTCATCGACGACTTTCTCGGCTCCGTCTTCGACGGCCGGCCGGACCGTACGGGCCCTGCCGCCGCCGTTCGGCGCTCCCTGACCCCCGAGCTGTCCGACCGGCCCACGGAGGAACAGGTCACGGCGTGGGTGGAGTTGGCGGAACTGTCCCTGGACCCGGACTTCCGTGCCGGGATGCGGCGGCTGGTCGAGGACCATGTGGCCGGACCGCCCGACGGCGCCGCCCCGGCACCGCCGCGCCCGGACGTCGTCGCCGTCACCCGCGACCTCGTGGCGGCGGCCGTGTCCTCAGCGGTCGATCCGGAGTCGCCGCAGGCCGGGCTCGTCGTCGCGCGGCTCACCGCGGCCTGCGCGCGCGCCGTCGGCCATGCCGACGACGCCGGGCTGCGCGACTGGCTGTCGGACCGGCTGACCGCCGCGGCCGATCCCCGCTGGGACCGGTACGGCCGTCTCCTCGCCCGGATCAGCGGCTGGCCCGACCCGGAACCCCTGGCGCCCGCGATCGACTGGGCCGTCCGGGCGCTGGGCGCGGGGGCGGCCTCATGACCGGTTCGCCGAGCGACCGCACGGACCGTGTGCCCACGACCCGGCTGGAAGCGGCCGCCACCGCCTCGGAACCCGCTCTGCTCCTGCGGCCGTGGGAGCCCGGGGACGCCGCAGCGCTGATCGGGGCGTACCGGGACGACGCTCTGCGCCGCTGGACGCGTTCGGTCGTGGAGGACGAGGCGGGCGCGGTGCGGTGGATCCAGGAGCAGCGGCGCGGGTGGGAGACCGGGCGCCGGTTCGGCTTCGCCGTCGTGGAGTCCGGCGCCGCGCCGTCGCGGTTGCTGGGGCACGCGGTTTTGAAGGTGGCCGCGGCTCCCGGCGCCTCCTTGGCCGAGGTCGGCTACTGGACCGCCGCCCCTGCGCGCGGCCGGGGCGTGGCACCGAGGGCGCTGCGGGCGCTGACCGACTGGGCGTTCGCGGCCTTCGGTGGCGAGGGGTTGGCCCGGCTCGAGTTGCTCCACCAGGTGGACAATCCGGCGTCGTGCCGTGTCGCGCAGAAGTGCGGGTACGAGCTGACCGGGTTGCTGCCCGCGGCGCCGCCCGCTCACCCCCTCGACGGGCATGTGCATGTGCGGGAGTACCGCCCCTGACCGTGCGGACCCTCCTTTCCTGTGGGCGGTCTGCCGCCAGGCGCCCCATGGAGGCGCGCCTTCCGGAATCCGATCTGCGGGGTACGGCGGACCCGCTGCTCGCGGGACTGCCGAGGAGCGGCGGCTGCCGGCCGCACCGTGGGCGGTCACGAAGGCGGAGAGCTGGGCGTGACACCTCGGCCCCACTGTCTGATCGACCGTCAAGCCGTGCTGCACGCAAACAGGTTGGTGGTCGGCGTGCCGACGGAGGGTGTGCACCGGGTGACCGCAGGGGGCGCCCCTCGGGGAGTGGATTCGGTCACGTTTTCGGGCGCCGACGTGGCGGCGCGGGCGGTCCCACGTGCGGCTGCGGCCGATGCGGAACCGCGAGCGGAAGCGGAACGATGGCCAAATGTTGAACTTGCAAGCATTGATTAGGTTCACCTAACCTGGGTTCCTCGTTCGGTACCCCACCCCCACGATCGGCCGGGCGTGTTCTGTCCGGCCGCGCCGGACGGACGGCCCGGCCGCACCGAAGAGGAGAACCATCGTCATGACCGCACGCCTCACCTCGGCTCAGCCGTACGTGCTCGGGCTCTTCCGCATCGTCGTCGGCCTGCTGTTCGCCGTGCACGGTGCCGCCTCGCTCTTCGGCGTTCTCGGCGGCGCCATGGGCACCAACGGCGGCACGATCCCGTCCGGTACCTGGCCCGGCTGGTACGCGGCCGTGATCCAGCTGGTCGCCGGCGGCCTCGTCCTGCTCGGCCTCGGTACCCGCGGTGCCGCCCTGATCGCCTCGGGCTCGATGGCGTACGCGTACTTCGACGTCCACCAGCAGGCCGCCCTGTGGCCCCTCCAGAACGGCGGCGAGCTGCCCGTCCTGTTCTGCTGGTCGTTCTTCCTGCTGGTCTTCACCGGGTCCGGCGCCTTCGGCCTCGACCGGCTCCTCACCCGGCGTACGCCCGCGACGCGGCAGCCGGCCGCCGATCAGGCTCCGATGAGCGCCTGACGGACCCGCGCACGACGGCGCCTCTCCCCTCACGGGCAGCGGTGCCGTCACGCGTGCGGGCGCGAAAGTGAAAACCCCGTTTCGATCACATGTGCCCCCAAGGACCTCCTGTCACAGCACCCGCGTACGCTGTATGGCTGTCATCGGGGGAGCAACGGGGGAGTCGCAGTGCGGGAGAGCCTGGGGTCACTGGCCGCCGGCCCATGGATCTACGCCATGGTGGCCCTGTCGGTGCTGCTCGACGTGTTCGTGCCGGTGCTGCCGAGCGGCGTACTCGTCATCACGGCGGCCACCGCGGCGGCGGCGGGATCGGGCGCGGCGGCGGGACAGGTGCCGCACGACGTGCCGGACATCCTCGCCCTGACCCTCTCCGCCGCGACCGCCTCGGTCCTCGGCGATCTGGTCGCCTACCGGCTGGCCTGGCGGGGCGGTGAGCGCCTGGACCGCGCGATAGCCCGTTCCCGCCGCCTGACCGCCGCGCAGGAACGTCTCGGCGAGGCCCTGTCCCGGGGCGGCGGCGCCCTGGTCGTCCTGGCCCGTTTCGCGCCCGCCGGCCGCTCGGTCGTCTCGTTCTGCGCGGGCGCCGCCCACCGCCGCGTCCGCGACTTCCTCCCCTGGTCCGCGCTGGCCGGTCTGTCCTGGGCCGCCTACAGCGTGGCCCTCGGCTATTTCGGCGCCCGATGGTTGGGCGCCACCTGGCTGGCCGCGGGGGTGTCGGTGGCGGCTCTGTTCGGGGCCGGGGCCGCGGCCGGGCTCCTGGTGCGGCGCCGGCCGGCGTAGCCGTCCGCATACGGGTCCGCCCTCCCCGACCGTGCGCACACCGCGGTCGAGGAGGGCGACGGGGCTCGGTGATCAGCAGCTCGCCAGGTCGTTCGTCAGCGCGGTCTTCTCCGCGGAGTCGACCGAGAGGTCGTAGTAGTACTTCACCTGGACCCAGGCGCGGACGTAGGTGCAGACGTACGCGGAGCGGGACGGGATCCAGGTGGCCGGGTCCTGGTCGCCCTTGGCCTGATTGACGTTGTCCGTGACCGCGAGGAGCTGGGGGCGGGTGACGTCGTTGGCGAAGGCCTGGCGCTGGGCGGTGGTCCACTTGCTCGCGCCGGAGTCCCAGGCCTCGGCGAGCGGCACGAGGTGGTCGATGTCGAGGTCGGAGGCGGCGGTCCAGGTGGCGCCGTCGTAGGGGGAGTACCAACTGCCGCTCTTGGCCGCGCAGGCGGAGTCGGTGACGACGTTCGTGCCGTCGCGCTTGAGGATGTACTCGCGGGTGTTGCAGGTGCCCGAGATGGTGATCCACGTCGGGAACAGGTCGCGGTTGTAGCCGGTGCGGTTCTCGGTGGCCACGGTGAGCTGGGAGAGATAGCTGCGGGCGGTGGCGGCGCTGACCGGCGTGGGGAGGGCGGCGGAGGCGCTCGGGGAGTTGAACAGGGCGGCGGAGGCTATCAGGCCGGTGAGGGCTGCGAGTATGCTCAGCCGTCGACGCGCGTAGAACTTTGCGGGGCGAGTCATGCGAACTCCCTTGTGGGGTGGGGGCGTTGGAGCGCGAGCGAGGGAATGCTCGCGGCGCCGTATTGCCGGGGGGTGAGCGCCGGGTAAGAAGTTAGTGTCATGTGCATGACACGACAAGGTTCACGAGCGAACTTTCCCTCGCGTACCATGGGCGGCGCAGAAGGGGAGTAGCTCTTCGCCGGACCGTCGACATACTGCTCAGCCAGCCTGAGCCGGCGCCCGGAGGCGGATCCCGTGCGGACCGCCCAGCGAGACCTTCGGCAAGCAGTGCACGCCCGCGCCTCACGGCGCGGGCGCCGAGTGCGCTGCCGTGCCGAGGTGTCTCATGTGAGGTTCAGCACTCTCGGTGGGGCAGCCCCGACCGATTGAGGAATCTTGATCAGCATCACCGTGACGGCGCTCGTCTTCGGCGTCATCTTCCTCGCCGAACTGCCGGACAAGACCGCGCTCGCCGGCCTCGTCCTCGGCACCCGCTACCGGGCCTCGTACGTCTTCGCGGGCGTCGCCGCCGCCTTCCTGCTGCACGTCGTGCTCGCCGTCGCGGCCGGCAGCGTGCTGACCCTGCTGCCCCAGCAGCTCGTGCACGCGCTCACAGGCGTCCTCTTCCTCGGCGGCGCGGCGGTGCTGCTGCTGCAGAAGGGCGGGGCCGATGACGACGCGGAGATCCGCAAGCCCGCCGACCAGTCCTTCTGGAAGGTCGCGGGGACCGGCTTCATGCTCATCCTCGTCGCCGAGTTCGGTGACCTCACCCAGATCATGACGGCCAACCTCGCCGCCCGGTACGACGACCCGATCTCCGTGGGGGTCGGCGCGGTCCTCGGCCTGTGGGTGGTGGCCGGGCTCGGCATCGTCGGCGGAAAGGCCCTGATGAAGCGGGTTCCGCTGCGGCTGATCACGCAGATCGCGGCCCTGCTGATGCTCGCGCTCGGTGTGTGGAGCCTGTACGAAGCCGTGGCGGGCTGAGCCGAACGGCGGTGAAGCCTTAGGCGGAGGCGCAGCGCAGGCGCAGGCGCAGGCGGTGGCGGGATCGGGTCCCAGTTTTGTACCGTGGGGAAACAAAGTGGCTCCCGCCCGTTTTCCCTGACCGGCGGGCGGGGCCGCCTTGTCCCCTTCTTCGTCCCTGGAGCTGCCGATGCCGGCCACCGTCCTCACCGCCCGTGCCCTCCTGCTCGACATGGACGGCACCCTCGTCAACTCGGACGCCGTGGTCGAGCGCATCTGGCGGCGCTGGGCCGAGCGGCACGGGCTGGACGGCGACGAGGTGATGAAGGTCGTCCACGGCAGGCAGGGCCACGCCTCGATGGCGGTGCTGCTGCCCGACCGGCCCATGGAGCAGAACCTCGCCGACAACGCCCGCCTGCTCGCGGAGGAGACCGCCGACCTGGACGGCGTGGTCGAGGTCCCCGGCGCGGCCGCCTTCCTCGCCTCCCTGGACGGCCTGCCGCACGCCCTGGTCACCTCCGCCGACGTCGCCCTGTCCACCGCGCGCATGGCCGCCGCCCGACTGCCGCTGCCCGAGGTGCGCATCACGGCCGAGTCGGTCGGCGCGAGCAAGCCCGACCCGGAGGGGTTCCTGAAGGGCGCCGCCGAACTGGGCGTCGAACCGGCGGACTGCGTCGTCTTCGAGGACTCCGGCGCCGGTGTCGCGGCCGGCCGGGCCGCCGGGGCGAGGGTCGTCGGGGTGGGGCCGCGGGCCGGGTTCCACCGGCCGGATGCCGTGGTGCGGGATCTCACGCAGGTGCGGGTCGAGGCCGTGGGGGACGGGGTGATCCGGCTGCACCTGGGGTGAGCCGGGGTTCAGGTGGCGGGTCGGGTCCGTGCCGGGTGCGGCCGAGGCCTCGGCCGGCTGGCCCCGCCGCGATGCTCAAAACGCCCTACGCGCTGGAAGCGCCGGCCGCGAATGAAAGCGCCGGACACGCTGCAAACGCCGGACACGATGGAAGCGCCGGACGCGCTGCAAACGCCGAACGTGCGGAAAGCGCCGGGCCGGATGCACGGGCTCAAGGCTTCGACGTCTCCGACTCCAGGCTCGCCCGGGTCGCCGGGCCGTACACGCCGAGATCGTCGCCCCGGATTCCCCGGGCCCCCTGGTAGTTCCGCACGGCGTCCTCCACGGGAGGGGTGAAGACGCCGGTCACCTGGTCGCCGTACAGGTTCAACTGCTTCAGGCGGAGCTGGAGTTCCGTGACCTCCGGGCCCTGGTTGCCGAGCCGGAGCACGGGGGCCGCGGTGGGCGACGCGTTCGGGGTGCCGATGGCCGTCGCCGAAGGGGCCGGCGAGGCCGGGCGGGATGCGCTGCGGGATGCCGTGGGGACAGGGGAGGAGGACGAGGTGCTGGGGGACGGACTCGGATCGGCCGACGGGGAGAGGGACGGCGAGGCCGTGCGGGTCGGGGCGGGCGGCGCGGGCGCCGACGAGGTGCCCCGCGCCGTCACCTCGGGGACGCTCTCCCGCACCTCCTGGGCCGCGCGGTCCCGCGACGGCGTGTGGTACGAGAACAGCCCGCTCGCGAAACCGGCCGCCGCCGCGACCGCCACCCCCGCGCCCGCGGCGGACAGCAGGACCGTACGGCGGGAACGGTGCCGGGGTTCCTCCGCCGGGCCCCCGCCGGCCCCCGTGCCGGGCTCGGGCGGCGGCTCCTGCTCGATGAGCCGCAGATCCGTGCTGTGGGGCCCGGCCACCGGGCGCATCGGCAGGGTGGCCTCGACGGCCGGTACCGGGCGGGTCCGGGCCCCGGCATCGTCCTCGGAGGCGTCGGCGACCTCGACGTAGGGCCGTATGCGCAGCGGGTCGAAGTCCTCCGCCGCTGCCGCCTCGGCCGTACGCGCCTCGCGCAGGGCCTCGGAAGCCCGCCGCGCGCAGTCGCAGGACGGGGTGTTGTCCGCCCCCCTCGGCGCCCCGCATTCCGGGCAGGTGTGGCCCGTCGATTCCGTCACGCGTTCGTCCCCTCCCCTCGGGATCTCCCGAGTTTATGCAGGCGTCCTCCACATCGGTCGTGCCGGAACACGCGGCAAACCGGCCATGCGGGGAACTCAACAGGCCATAAACGGTCACACCGCCCACGATGGGAGGTGTGCAGCCGAGCCCCGGGAGGTCTCCATGGCCCTGGACACGTACGACCCGGCCAAGGACGCGCGGGCCGAGCACGTCTCCGGCAACGTGCTCGTCTCGATCGGCGCCCTGCTGCTCGGGCTGCTGCTCGCCGCGCTCGACCAGACCATCGTGTCGACCGCGCTGCCCACCATCGTCAGCGACCTGGGCGGTCTGGAGCACCTGTCCTGGGTGGTCACCGCCTATCTGCTGGCCTCGACCGCCGCGACCCCGCTGTGGGGCAAGCTCGGCGACCAGTACGGGCGCAAGAAGCTGTTCCAGACCGCCATCGTCGTCTTCCTCATCGGCTCCGCGCTGTGCGGCATGGCGCAGAACATGCCCCAGCTGATCGGCTACCGGGCGCTGCAGGGGCTGGGCGGCGGCGGGCTGCTGGTGCTGTCGATGGCGATCGTCGGCGACATCGTGCCGCCCCGCGAACGCGGTCGCTACCAGGGCCTGTTCGGTGCCGTGTTCGGTGCCGCCAGTGTGCTGGGGCCGCTGCTGGGCGGGCTGCTCACCGAGCACCTGAGCTGGCGCTGGGTGTTCTACGTCAACCTGCCCGTCGGCGTCGTCGCCCTCGCCGTGATCGCCACCGCCCTGCAGATCCCGCGCCGGGTCGCCCACCACGTCATCGACTACCTCGGCACCTTCCTCATCGCCGCGGTCGCCACCTGCCTGGTGCTGGTCGCCTCGCTCGGCGGTACGACGTGGAACTGGGGCTCGCCGCAGATCATCGGGCTCGCCGTGCTGGGTGTCGTCCTCGCCGCCGCCTTCGTCGCTGTCGAGCGCCGGGCCGCCGAACCCGTCCTCCCGCTCGCGCTCTTCCGCATCCGCACCTTCACGCTCTCCGCCGTCATCAGCTTCATCGTCGGCTTCGCCATGTTCGGCGCGATGACCTATCTGCCGACCTTCCTGCAGGTCGTGCACGGTGTCTCCCCGACCATGTCCGGCGTGCACATGCTGCCGATGGTGATCGGCCTGCTGCTCTCCTCGACCACCTCCGGACAGATCGTCAGCCGCACCGGCCGCTGGAAGGTCTTCCCGCTCGCGGGCACCGCCGTCACCGCCATCGGCCTGCTTCTGCTGCACCGGCTCGACGAGAACAGCCCGACCGCCGTGATGAGCGTCTACTTCTTCGTCTTCGGCCTGGGCCTCGGCCTGGTCATGCAGGTCCTCGTGCTCATCGTGCAGAACGCGGTGTCGTACGCGGACCTGGGCGTCGCCACCTCGGGCGCGACCTTCTTCCGCTCCATCGGCGCGTCCTTCGGCGTCGCCATCTTCGGCACCGTCTTCGCGAGCCGCCTCGGCGACAAGCTCGCCGACGCCCTGCGCGGGGTGCGCCTGCCGCCCGGCGCCACGGCCGACACGCTCAAGGCCGACCCGCGCGGCATCGCCGCCCTGCCGCCCTCGGTGCGCCCGGCGGCCCTGCACGCCTTCGCGTCCGCCATCACCGACGTGTTCCTGTACGCCGCCCCGGTCGCCCTCCTCGGCTTCGTCCTGGCGTGGTTCCTGAAGGAGGACCGGCTGCGCGGATCGGTCACCGCGCCGGACGCTTCCGAGACCATCCCGCCCAACCCGGTCGAACGCTCCTCCTACGACGAGGTGTGCCGCGCGCTGTCCGTGCTCGGCACCCGCGAGGGCCGCCGGGAGATCTACCGCGGCATCACCGAGCGGGCCGGGTACGACCTGCTGCCGGCCGCAAGCTGGATGCTGCTGCGCATCCGTAGGTACGGCTCGGTGGAACCGGGCGTGCTCGCCGAGCGCACCGACCTCCCCATGCGGGTCGTCCTCGCCGCCGAACGCCAGATCGAGGAGCGGCACCTGGTGGCACGCGCGGGTCTGGAGCTGACGCTCACCGAGTCCGGGCGCGCGGCCGCCGAACGGCTCGCCAAGGCCCGCGAGGAGTCCCTGGCCGAGCTGCTCGGCGACTGGTGGCAACCGGGCCGGTCGATCGACCTGACCCAGTTGGTGAAGGACCTCACCGGCGAGCTGTGCGGCTCGGAGCGCG
Source organism: Streptomyces sp. NPDC007905 (assembly GCF_042959345.1). Taxonomy (NCBI): domain Bacteria; kingdom Bacillati; phylum Actinomycetota; class Actinomycetes; order Kitasatosporales; family Streptomycetaceae; genus Streptomyces; species Streptomyces sp. NPDC007905. The sequence continues at coordinate 301,171 of NZ_JBIBKS010000010.1, forward strand.
AGCGACCGCACGAGGCGGCGGTCACCGGGCCCGCTTGACGGTCCCGGCACCCAACAGGTCCTTGCGGAACCAGTGTTCGGCGTACCGGTCGTCGTTGTGGGGTGCGGTCTCCGTGTAGCCGAGGCGGGCGTACAGGGCGCGGGCCTCCACGAGATCGCTGCGGGTGTCGAGGACCAGCCGCCCGGCACCCAGGGCGCGGGCGGCCTCCTCGGCGGCGGCGACCAGGAGCGCGGCCCCGCCCCGGCCGCGCATCCCCTCGGACACGAACACCCGGGTGAGTTCGGCCGTGTCCGCGTCGAGCAGCCGCACCCCCGCCGACCCGGCCGGCTCACCGCCGTACCGGGCGATCAGCAACTGACCGGCAGGCGGAGCGAGTTCGGCACCCGTCCGGGCGGCGATCGCGCGCTCCAGCTCGTCCGGCTCGGTGCGGTGCCCCTCGTGCAGCAGGTACCAGCGGTCGCTGACCTCCGTGTAGTACGCCCGCCACAGCGCGGCGGCGGCCGGCGAGTCGTACGGCTCCGGAGCGATCGTCCACGTCATGCCGGCCATTCTCGGACGCCGTCGCGGACCCTTGGCAAGGGAATACGCGTGACCTCCCCCCGCGGAACCGACACCCCGGGTCGGGCGATGTCCGGAGACTGTCCGTCGTGCACCGAACCGACCGACTCCACACGCCGGTCGAGGAGTTGCGCGCCGCGCCGCTCCCCGCCCGCGCACCGCCCGCGTGCCGGCCCGTCGCTTCGAGGTCAGCGTCCGCACGATCGAGCGGGACCTCCTGGCGCTGCAGCGGTCCGGGGTGCCGATCCACTGCGAGCCGGGCCGCAGCGGCGGGTACGTCCTCGACCGGGAGCGCACCCTGCCGCCGCTGACCGTTACCCCGGCCGAGGCGACCGCCCTGGCCGTCGGGCTGCACGCCCTCACCGGGACACCGTTCGCGGCCGGCGCGCGCAGCGCGCTGCACGAGGTGCCGGCCGTGCTGCCCGGGCGGGAGCGGCGGGCGGCGGCGGAGCCGAGCCGGCGCGTGCACCTGCTGGTACCGGCCGCGAAGCCCGCGCGCAGTGCCGGGCCGGTGGTGCCCGCCCGTGCCGCGGGAGGCGCTGCCGCCGGGGCGCTCGCTGCGCCTGCGGTACGCCGACGCGGCCGGCGCCGTCACCACCCGGGACATCGAACCGATGGGCTTCCTCGCGGCGAGGAGTACCGGTACCTGACCGCCTGGTGCCGGCTGCGGAACGCCCCGCGCGGCCCGAGCCCCTACCGCATCCGCGCGGTGGAGGCCCTCGACGAGCGGGCCCCGGACCGGGCCCTCGACCTGGCGGCGCTCGACACCCTCGGCTGGGACCTGGGGCCCTCGGCGAGCCCGGAACGTGCCGGCAATCGCCGACAGGGGCGTGTCGCGCACGGGGCGCAGGCTGGTGTCCGTTCACATCCTTTCCTCCACCCGGCCTTCCGCACCGGGAAGCCCGGGCTGCGGTACGCCGTCGAGGGGACCCCGCCGGTGGACGGCGGACCGGGCCGGGTCGCCTCCTGCTGGTACGTGACGCGGCCGGACGGGGTCCGGAGCAGCGGCATCGACCTGCTCCAGGCGTGGACGGGCGCATCGCGACCGTCTGGCCGGTGACCGGGCTGCGCGCTTGGCCGACTGACGGGCCGTTTGTGGGCCGCCTTCCGGGTCACCCGAAGGGAGAACCGGCCAGCGGGGCCGGTCCGATCCGGAAGGCAACCATGTCCACAGGCATGATCATCGCTTTGATCGTGATCGCGGCGGTCGTGGTCCTCGTCGCGGCCACCCTGATCCTGCGCGCCCGCGGCCGGCACGGCGGGCCGGATCTGAAGCGGCGCTTCGGGCCCGAGTACGAGCGGACCGTGGCGCGGCACGACGGGGACACCAAGGCCGCCGAACGGGAGCTCACCGAGCGCGTCGAACGCCACGGCGCGCTGCGGGAACGCCCGCTGCAGCCCGACGAGCGGGAGCGGTACGCGGTCCGCTGGACGGCCGTACAGGAGCGGTTCGTGGACGCGCCCGAGGAGGCGGTGGCCGAGGCCGACCGGCTGCTCGCGGAAGTCGCCGGCGCCCGCGGCTACCCGGACGGCGGACGCTACGAGGAGCAGCTCGCCGCGCTGTCCGTGCACCACGCCGACCACGTCGAGGGCTACCGGCAGGTGCACCGGGTGGCCCGGGCCGGGGCGAGCAGCGGGGCGAGCGAGGCCGGCGCCGGCACCGAGGAGCTGCGGACGGCCCTGGTGGAGGCGCGCGCCCTCTTCGACGACCTGATCGACACCGGCAGGACGGCCGGCCGGCACCGCGCCGACGCCACGGTCGGCAGCGGCGACCGCTCCGGCGGCACCCCGGCCCGTTCCCACGCGTGGTCCTTCACCAAGAGCCACCCGAAGGAGAGCTGAGCCATGGCCCAGGGCAGGGAAACCGGACCGGGCCCCGAGGGGTACCCGGCCGGAGGTGACATCTCCGGCGCCACACGGAAGCCGGAGGACGAGCGGCGGCCCGGCGAGCGGCTCCCCGGTGAGCCGGTGCCGGGCGAGCGGCTGTCCGGTGAGCCGGGAGCGGGCGAGCCGCTTTCCGCAGCGGACCCGCGCGACACCCGCCGGCCCGACGACCGGGCGGGCCGGCTTCCCGGCACCACGGGACCCGGCCGGGAGGGCCTGACGGCGGACGACCGCTCACCCGCAGGGGCCGCGGAGCCCCGTGCGGGGACAGCCGCCCCCGGCACGGAAGGCCTGACCGCGGATCCACGGGTCGAGCAGGCCACCGGAACGGGTCGCGCCGGTTCGGCGGGGGAGGAGACGCAGGGCGCACGGTCCGCCGGGTCGGACATGCCCGGCGGGGGCGGCTCCACGGGTGCGCGAGGGGAAGGATCCGCGGCGACCGCCGGGCCCGGACGGGAGGACGTGGCGGCGGGCGGTCGGATGCCCGACAACGGGCTCGGGGCCCCCTCCCCGGGTGAGCTCACCGGACGGGAGGCGGCCACGACGGAGGGCCGGGGTACGGACACCTGGCCGGCCGCGCCCGGCGGTGCGGGCCGCGGTGCGGAGGGCACGGGGTCCCCGCTGCTGCCGCACGAGGAGGCGGAGCGGTGGGAGGCGCTGCTGCGCAAGACCGCCGCCGGATTCGTGGACGAGCCGCGGGCCGCGGTCGAGGAGGCCGACCGCGAGCTGGAGGAGATCGCCGCGCGGTTCAGCGAGGCCGTGACACGCCGCCGTCGCACTCTGCGCATGTCGTGGCAGGACACCGAGGGGGGCGGCCCCGGCCGCGAGACCGACACCGAGCAGCTGCGGCTGGCCCTGCGGGACTACCGGGAGCTGGCCGGGCGGCTGCTGCACCTGTGAGGGCCGGGGTCCGTCCGGCAGGTCGGGCAGGCTCCGGGCAACGGTGTCGTGGAGTACGGATGGGCGTGCCGTGCCCCGCGATTCCGGCATGATCCGCCGGACAGGCCCTACACGTCCGAGACCCGCGCGTCCTTCGCCGCCGCCCGCAGCCTGCCCCACTCCCGTACGACCTCCTCGACGTCGTACGGCTTCTTGCCCAGGGGCGGGCCGGGCGGCGGCTTGAACATCATGTCGCGGATCTTCGCGTTGACGTCGGTGATGATCTTCCGGACGATCCGCTCCGAGGGCGCGGCGTAGGCCGCCGCGAGCGCGTCCTCGGCCTCCTTGCGCAGGGCCAGCGCGGGAGGCAGCACGGCCAGCCCCTCGCGGGCCATCTTCCGCTTGACCCACCACAGTTCGTCGTACGTGGAGTCGAGACCGGGGGGCAGCGGCTCACCCGCGCCCGGCAGCCGGTCGAACTCCCCGCGCCTCTGTGCGTCGCGGATCTGCTTGTCGACCCAGGACTCGAACGGCACACCCGGTGGCTTTCGCTCGGTCATGAGCCCATTGTGCCGGACGCGGCCCGGCCGGGCGTTTTATCATGCGGCGGCGGTGCGGCAAACGGCCGCCGCACAAGGACGTTTCCGACGTCCCAGCTTCTTCAGGGGGAACGCACGTGCTCGAACTGACCATGGCCACCGTCTCCGGGGCCGACGCGGGCGCCACGGCCGGCATGACGATGGCCGACGCGCCCAGCGAACCGGGCGCCGTGCTGCGGGTGGGCCGGGACGGAGCCGTGTGCCGACTGGTCACGCCCGAGGACTGGCTGTTCGTCTCCCGGGTCCACCTGGAGTTCCTGTGCGGTCCCGACGGCGGCTGGCAGGTGTCCTGGCTGCGTGGATCGCAGGCCGAGCCGTCCGCCGAAGTGCGGCTGATCGTCGGGGAGTACGCGCAGACCGTGGCCTACGGCGGGACCGTGGCGCTGCCGCGCGGCGGCTCCGGCGAGATCGTCGTCCAGGACCGCACGGGGCCGCGCAGCGTCAACGTGGGCTTCTACCACGAGGTATGAGCCCGGCCCGGGAGGGCTCAGCCCAGCACCCGCGCCAGCGCGAAGCCGTCGTACCCCTTGCTGCCCACCGTCTGGACCGCGGTGCCGGTGAGCCTCGGGTGGGAGGCGATCAGTTCGATGGCGGCGCGGGTGCCGACGACGTCGGGTTCCATGCTGTCGGTGTCGACGATCCGGCCGCCGCGCACCACGTTGTCCACGACGATGAGGCTGCCCGCGCGGGAGAGCCTGAGCGCCCACTCCACGTAGTGCCGGTTGTTGGCCTTGTCGGCGTCGATGAAGACCAGGTCGAAGGGGGGCGGGTTCTCGTCGGCGAGCTTGGGCAGCGACTCCAGGGCAGGACCGACCCGCACCTCCACGATCCGGTCCAGGCCCGCGCGGGCGATGTTGCGGGTGGCCACGTCGGCGTGCCTGGCGCTGTACTCGAGCGAGATCAGCCTGCCGTCGGCGGGCAGGGCGCGGCCCAGCCAGATCGTGCTGTAACCGCCGAGCGTGCCGATCTCCAGGATGGTGCGGGCGCCCTGGACCTGGGCGAGCAACTGGAGGAACTTGCCCTGGGCGGCCGTGACGCTGATGTGCGGCAGCCCGGCGGCCTCGCTGTCGCGCAGGGCCGCTTGGAGCGCATCGTCGTCCGGTGCCAGATGGCTGCTGAAGTAGAAGTCGACGTCGTCCCAGAGCTGCGACCCGCTCATGCGCCTGCTGCCTTTCCCGAGTGTCTGCACTTCCACATGCATGGTCTCAGTTGAGGGGCGCGGACGGGGGGATCGGCGACGGGGACCGAACGGGCGCGGGGGCGGCACCGGTCTGCGGGAGCGTCGTACGGCGGCCGGCGCGAGGGCCGTGACCACCCGCGGCAGACCGCCCACGGGCGCTCAGCGGCCAGGCGGGTGTCCCGGCCGGCTCGCGCGGCCGGTCCGTGGATCATCTGCCGGACCGGTGTGTCGGCCGCCGTGCGCCCCGCCGGCGGCGGCCGGTGGGTGATCTGTTCACGCGGGCGCCGCGCGCTCCCACGGGCCGTGGGCCGTATCGCGGGCGGGACCGGCTCCGCGCGCCCGCGCCCCGGGACGGTCCGCAGCCCTACGGCGACCTACCGCTGCTCCACTGCCGGGGCGGAACCCGGCAGCGGCCGCCCGGCGGACTCGGCCATCCGCCACACCGCGAACCCGCCCACGACCGCCGCGGCCATCATGTAGTAGGCGGGCATCATCATGTTCCCGGTCGCCCCGATCAGCGCCGTCACCACCAGCGGCGTCGTACCGCCGAACAGGGACACCGACACGTTGAAGCCGATCGACAGGGAGCCGTAGCGGACCCGGGTCGGGAAGAGCGCGGGCAGCGCGGCCGGCATGGCCGCCGTGAAGCAGACCAGCAGCAGACCCAGCGCACCCATGCCGAGCGCCACGGCCACCAGACTGCCCTGGCGGATCAGCAGCAGCGCCGGGACGGACAGGAACAGGAAGCCCGCACAGCCCGCGGCGATCACCGGACGGCGGCCGACGCGGTCGGTCAGGGCGCCGGCGAACGGCTGGACGATCATCATCAGCGCCATCACACCGAGCACGACCAGCAGCCCGTGCGTCTCGTCGTACTTCAGCTCACTGGTGAGGTAGCTCGGCATGTACGACAGCAGCATGTAGTCGGTGACGTTGAAGACCAGCACCAGGCCCATGCACAGCAGCAGTGCCTTCCACTGGCCCGCGACCATCGCGCGCAGCGGCACCTTCGGCCGGGCAGCCTCCGCCTTCTCCACCTCCGCGGCGAACACCGGGGTCTCCTCCAGGCGCATCCGCAGGTAGAGGCCGATGATGCCCATCGGGCCCGCGATCAGGAACGGGATGCGCCAGCCCCAGGAGACCAGGTCGTCCGAGGAGAGCAGCGCCGTCATCAGGGTGACGAGGCCCGCGCCGCCGATGTACCCGGCCAGCGTGCCGAACTCCAGCCAGCTGCCGAAGAAGCCGCGCTTCTTGTCCGGCGCGTACTCGGCGATGAACGTCGAGGCGCCCGCGTACTCGCCGCCGGTGGAGAAGCCCTGCACCAGCCGGGCGGCCAGCAGGAGCAGCGGCGCTCCGACACCGATCGTCGCGTACGACGGGATCAGGCCGATCGCGAAGGTGCCCACCGCCATCATGATCATGGTGACGGCGAGGACCTTCTGGCGGCCCACGCGGTCGCCCAGCGGACCGAAGACCATGCCGCCGAGCGGGCGGACCAGGAAGGCCGCGGCGAAGGCACCGAACGTGGAGAGCAGCTGTGCGGTCGGGTTGCCGGAGGGGAAGAAGACCTTGCCCAGGGTGACCGCGATGTAGCTGTAGACACCGAAGTCGAACCACTCCATCGCGTTGCCCAGCGCGGCCGCCTTCACGGCGCGTTTGACGAGGGCGGGGTCGGTGACGGTGACGTCGGAGGCGCTGTGGGCCCTGGGGATCTTCAGGGACGAGGAGACGGCTGCGGCGGTCGCCAAAACGGGGCTCGCCTACCTTTCGATGGGGACAGGGGCGCGGCCCGGACGGCAGGGGTGACGTACGACGGGCTCAAAAGCGACGATAGGGCGACTTCGGCGGATTGCGTCCTGTATACACGTCGATGCATAGTGCAGCTAAATGGTGCGTACGCAGGTACGTCTGCCCACTTCCGAGCGGGTATTCCAGCCCTTCACTGTGACCCTTCTCGCGCCCCCGGGAGGCAACCGCACCCTTGTCGAACTATCGCCAAATGGATAAATAGGGCATGGATGTCAGGTAGAGCGGGGGTCGCCTGCGCCCTCTCCGCGTTCCCTCCGCGAGCCTCATAGGGCTCGGGGCTCGCGGAGAGAACCCGCAGGGCATGACGCCCGGGACGAACGGGGCGGGAGGCCGACGAGGCGTGTCGAACGTGGAGCACGGCGGGCGACCAGCGGATGCCTTCGGATCAGCCGCGGCGGGAGCGCGTCTGCGCGCGACCCGGCTCGGTCTGTGCGCGGTGGCGGCGATACTCGCCGTACGGCAGGTGGCCGCCGTCCTCACCCCCGAGCGGCGAACGCCCCACCGACCCGGAGACCTGGGTCGGCACCCACGGCGTCCTGCACGTCAACGGCTCGCTGTACGACTCCACGAGGGTCACCGGCACCCCCTTCGCCGGCCTGGTCCTCAAGCCGCTCACCAGATCCGCCGAGCAGGCCCTCGGCTGGGGCTGGGCCTTCGGCACCCTGCTGCTGGTCGTCGCCCTCGGCCTGGTCGCCGCCCGGGCGCTGCCCCGGCCGGTCAGCCGCCGCACCTCCCTGCCGGCCGCGCCGGTCGCGATCAGCCTGCTCATGCTGTCGCTGCCGGTCCGCACCACCCTGTGGCTCGGCCAGACCAGCATCATCCCGGTCCTGCTGGTGCTGCTCGGCTGCTTCATCGCGCGCGGGCAACGCGAGAGCGGCCTGTCCATAGGTCTGGCCGCCGCCCTCCAGCGACCGTCCTGCTGTTCGCCCCGCTGCTGTGGTGCACCGGCCGCCGCCGGGCCGCCCTCACCACGGCCGCCACCTCCGCCGCCTGCCCCGCGCTCGCCCGGGCCGCGATGCCGCACGACTCGTACACCTACTGGATGCACCACATGGCCGGCGTCGGCCTCGGCGGCAAGGCCGACGCCCTCGCCAACCAGTCCCTGCACGGCACCCTGCTCTCCGCCTGGGCCACCCGGCCGGCGCTCGGGGTGGACGGTACGGAGCGGGCCCGGGGGAATCCGGTCAGGGCAGGTCAGCAGTGACTGCGCCAAGGCAGCCGATGTGACGGGCTGAGCCGGTAGTCGCCTGGCACCGGCAGGGTGAGGCGGGTCCACTCGCCTTCCCTGCCCCAGGCGGCCGCGGTCGTGGACAACGCGGCCGCACGAACCCGGCGGGCCCGTCCTCACGGTCGGCCCCGCCGCGTTCGCCGCCTTCCCGTACCTGACGTCTACAGCCGCTGAATAATCGTCCCGGTGGCCAGCCCGCCACCCGCGCACATCGTGATCAGCGCGAACTCCTGGTCGGCGCGCTCCAGTTCATGCAGGGCGGTGGTGATCAGACGCGCCCCCGTCGCCCCGACCGGGTGGCCCAGGGCGATCGCACCGCCGTTCACGTTGACCTTCTCCAGGTCCTGCTCGAAGACCTGAGCCCAGCTCAACACCACGGAAGCGAAAGCCTCGTTGATCTCGACGAGGTCGATGTCCTTCAGGGACATGCCTGCCTTGCCGAGTACGGCCCTGGTCGCGTCGATCGGCCCGTCGAGGTGGAAGTGGGGGTCGGCGCCGACGAGGGCCTGGGCGACGATCCGCGCCCGCGGCCTCAGCTTCAGCGCGCGAGCCATCCGCTTCGACGCCCACATGATCGCCGCCGCGCCGTCGGAGATCTGCGAGGAGTTCCCGGCCGTGTGGACGGCGGTCGGCATCACCGGCTTCAGCCCCGCCAGCGCCTCCATCGACGTGTCGCGCAGCCCCTCGTCCCTGTCCACGAGGCGCCACATGCCCTGCCCGGCGTGCTGCTCCTCCTCGGTGGTGGGCACCTGCACGGCGAAGGTCTCCCGCTTGAAGCGCTCCTCAGCCCAGGCGTGCGCCGCCCGCTCCTGCGAGCGCAGGCCCAGCGCGTCCACGTTCTCGCGGGTCAGGCCGCGGTGCCGGGCGATCCGCTCGGCCGCCTCGAACTGGTTGGGGAGGTCGATGTTCCACTCGTCCGGGAAGGGCTTGCCGGGGCCGTGCTTCGAGCCCGAGCCCAACGGCACCCGGGACATCGCCTCGACCCCGCAGCTGATCCCGACGTCGATCACGCCCGCTGCGACCATGTTGGCCACCATGTGCGAGGCCTGCTGGGAGGAGCCGCACTGGCAGTCGACGGTCGTCGCCGCCGTCTCGTACGGCAGCCCCATGGTCAGCCAGGCCGTGCGCGCGGGGTTCATGGACTGCTCGCCGGCATGGGTCACCGTGCCGCCGACGATCTGCTCGACCGCGTCGGCGGGGATGCCGGTGCGGCCGAGGAGTTCACGGTAGGTCTCGCCCAGCAGATAGGCGGGGTGCAGATGGGCGAGCGCGCCGCCGCGCTTGCCGATCGGGGTGCGTACGGCTTCGACGATCACGGGTTCCGCGGCCATGGGGGTGCGTCCTCTCCTCGGTCGCCCGCGCGGCGCGGGGGCGACCCGGCCCGCCCGCCACGCAGAACTAGAACGCGTACTATTTCTGGGTGAAGTCTGCTGACATCGTGTCCACTGCCGCAAGAGTCGTGCAGCCCCCGAAGTCGTGATCTGCACGAACTGCACACGCAATTGGGGCCGCCGCATGTCTTGCGACTTCTAGAACCCGTTACTACCTTCACGGCAGCCGTACGCCTGATGGGCCGTCAGAACGAACGACGGGAGCCGCCGATGCACTGCCCAGCGCTGCCCGACGGGTTCGACTTCACCGACCCCGACCTGCTGCACCACCGCGTGCCCCTCCCGGAGTTCGCCGAGCTGCGCCGCACCGAGCCGGTCCGCTGGATCCCGCAGCCGCGCGGCCTGGCGGGCTTCGCCGACGACGGCTACTGGGCCGTGACCCGGCACGCGGACGTCAAGTACGTCTCCACGCACCCGGAGATCTTCTCCTCGTACCTCAACACCGCGATCATCCGCTTCAATGAGCACATCGAACGCGACGCGATCGACGCCCAGCGGCTGATCCTGCTGAACATGGACCCGCCCGAACACACCCGGGTCCGCCAGATCGTGCAGCGCGGCTTCACGCCCCGCTCCATCCGGGCCCTGGAGGACCGCCTGCGCTCCCGCGCCGAGGCGATCGTCGCGGTCGCCCGCGCCCGCTCCGGCCCCTTCGACTTCGTCACCGAGGTCGCCTGCGAGCTTCCCCTGCAGGCCATCGCCGAGCTGATCGGCGTGCCGCAGGAGGACCGTTCCAAGATCTTCGACTGGTCCAACAAGATGATCGCCTACGACGACCCCGAGTACGCGATCACCGAGGAGGTCGGCGCGCAGTCGGCCACCGAGATCCTCGCCTACGCGATGAACATGGCCGCCGAGCGCAAGCAGTGCCCGGCCCACGACATCGTGACGACGCTGGTGGCGGCGGAGGACGAGGGCAACCTGAACTCCGACGAGTTCGGCTTCTTCGTGCTGATGCTGGCGGTGGCGGGCAACGAGACGACCCGCAACGCCATCACCCACGGCATGCACGCCTTCCTCACCCACCCCGACCAGTGGGACCTCTTCAAGCGCGAGCGCCCGGCGACCACGGCCGAGGAGATAGTCCGCTGGGCCACCCCGGTCAACTCCTTCCAGCGCACGGCGGTCCAGGACACGGAACTCGGCGGGGTGCGGATCAGGAAGGGCGACCGGGTGGGCCTCTTCTACGCCTCCGCCAACCACGACCCGGAGGTCTTCGGCGCACCCGACGACTTCGACATCACCCGCGATCCCAACCCGCACCTCGGCTTCGGCGGCGGAGGCCCCCACTACTGCCTCGGCAAGTCCCTCGCGGTGCTGGAAATCGACCTGATCTTCAACGCCCTGGCGGACGCCATGCCGTCCCTCCGCCTGGCCGACACCCCCCGCCGGCTGCGCTCGGCCTGGATCAACGGCGTCAAGGAACTTCAGGTCACCACGGCCTGATCCACCGATCGGGGCCGACGGCTCCCGGCACCGCCGGCCCACCCCGAGGGAGGCAGGAACACCCCGTCCCTATGCCCGGTTCCTGCCTCCCCCGAGGCCCCGTGCCGCGCCGCCCGCTCCCGCGCCGTGACGAGGACGGCGCGATCGGGTCGCGCCCCGCGGCCGTTGCCGTATCGCTCCCACCCCGGACATCGCGATCACCGGGGCCGTGCGGCGGGGGAGCGGCTCGTGTCCGGCCGGGCGAAGGCCACCGCCGCAGACGCCCGTGCCGGGGGGCGGTACGGCGGGGACGACGACACCGACGTGCCCCTCGGCAACGGCCGGACATGCGCGCGCACCCTCGCCCGGCGGGGGCGAGGGTGCGGCTGTTGTATGGGGGCCCGTCGACCACCGAGGGTCGTACCGGGCGGCCCTGGCCGGCATCGCGCGCTGGTTCGGCAGCGGGGCGGCCCGGGGCAGGCCCTGGGTGGGGCCTGGAGGTGGGGCAGGGGGTGGAACCGGGTGGCTCAGTACCAGCCGTTGGCCTGCCAGAAGCTCCAGGCCTTGGCCGGGCTGCCGTAGCGGGAGTTCATGTAGTCCAGACCCCACTTGATCTGGGTGGCCGGGTTGGTCTTCCAGTCGGAACCGGCCGAGGCCATCTTCGCACCGGGCAGGGCCTGGACCAGGCCGTAGGCGCCGGAGGAGCTGTTGGTGGCGGAGGGGTTCCAGCCACTCTCATGCTCGACGATCTTGCTGAAAGCGTTGTACTGCGCGGCGTCCGGGATCATCTTGTGCGCGATCGCCTGAGCGGAGGAGGCCGAGGTGGTGGCGGCCTGGGCGGGCGCCGCGGTCAGTGCCATGCCGGCGGTGGCGGCAGCCAGGGCGGCGGCGGTGAGGGCCTTCTTCGGGGAGGCGATGCGGCGGATGAAGGAGACGGACACGGAGAACCTCTTACGTCGGGAACAGGGGATCGCCCGTATCCGAGCCCCACGTCATGTGGTGGCCGCATACGTCGGCGCCCGGACCCGTTCGGGCTCGTAGCGCCTGGCGACGTCGTCCAGAGAAACAGGCTCGAAACGCGTCCGCAATGACCCCTTTTACTAGTTGTGGCCGGATTGACGGTAAATATCGTTCGTGTGGCGTGGCTCTCACTGTGCAGGTCAGAAGGGGTGCATGAGATGATGTATCGGACATATACACCTACGGCCCTCGGTCGTAGGTGACGTGCGTCATGTGGGGTGGTTCACCGGCGGTCTGACAGGCTGGATACAAGTGCTCACCCAGCGGGTGCGTCGAATGTGACCGCGGTCTCGAAAGCGGCCCGTCGGGTGGCCCGGCGGAGCGCGCGCAGCAGCGCCGGGCCGAGAACGAGGGTCAGGACGACCGTGCAGACGGCCCGGCCCAGGTCCCAGCCCATGGAGGTGGCCAGGCAGTAGGCGGCGAACCGGACCAGGTTGGCCGGGACCGTCGCGTGCGGGTCGAAGGCGATGTTCGAGGTCAGGGCGCCCATGAAGGGCCAGCCGGCCAGATTCATGACCGTGCCGTAGGCGAAGGCCGCGAGGAAGCCGTAGACGGCCAGGAGCAGGAGTTCCCCCCGGCCGCGCAGGCGGGAGCGGCCCGGCAGGAGCCCGGCGCCCAGGGTGAACCAGCCCATCGCCAGCATCTGGAACGGCATCCACGGGCCGACCCCGCCCGTGAGCAGCGCGGACGCGAACATCGTCACCGAGCCGAGCACGAAGCCGAAGCCGGGACCGAGCACCCGCCCGCTGAGCACCATGAGGAAGAACATCGGCTCGATCCCGGCGGTGCCCGCGCCGATCGGGCGCAGCGCCGCCCCGGTCGCGGCCAGCACGCCCAGCATGGCGACGGCCTTCGGACCGAGACCGGACTCGGAGATCGTCGCCGCCACGACCGCGACCAGCAGCACCAGCAGGCCCGCGAACAGCCACGGCGCGTCCTCGGCGTGCGCGCTGAGCCGCGAGGTGGGCGGGGCGAGGAAGGGCCAGCCGAAGGCGACCACGCCGACCGCGCTGACCAGGCCGAGGGCGGCCAGGGAGCGCGGGCCGAGGCGGACGGCGCGGACGGGGCGGGCAGCGGGGGCGGGGCGGGCAGCGGGGGCGGGGTGACGGGGGCGGCCCGCGGGGACGGAGGGCCCGGCTGCGCGAGGGGGGCCGGGACGGCCGGCCCCGGCAGGGTCGGTGGGGCCGGCGAGGCCGGTGCGGTCCCGGTGTGGGGCGGGCGGAGTCGTCATGCCAGGGCCTTTCGGACCTCGGCCACCGTCAGCCAGCGCTGCGGGGCAAGGATCTTGGTGACCTGCGGGGCGAAGGACGGGGACGAGACCACGATCTCCGCCGTCGGGCCGTCCGCGATCACCTCGCCGTCGGCGAGCAGCACCACCCGGTGCGCGATCTCGGCCGCCAGCTCCACGTCATGCGTGGCCAGCACGATCGCGTGCCCCTCAGCGGCCAGCGCGCGCAGCACCGTGACCAGGCGGGCCTTGGCCGCGTAGTCCAGACCGCGCGTCGGCTCGTCGAGCAGGAGCAGGGGCGGACGGGCGGTCAGGACGACCGCCAGGGCGAGCGCCAGCCGCTGCCCCTCCGAGAGGTCACGCGGGTGGGTGGCGTCCGTGATGTCCGGCAGCAACTCGGACACCAGGGCCCGGCAGGTGCCGGGCTCGACACCCGCGTCCCGGTCGGCGGCCGTGCACTCGGCGGCCACCGTGTCCGCGTACAGCAGGTCGCGCGGCTCCTGGGGCACGAGACCCACCCGGCGCACGAGGTCGCGGGGCGCGGTGCGGTGCGGTACGGCACCGCAGACGCGGACCGTGCCAGCGGTGGGCTCCACCAGCCCGACCAGGGAGCCGAGCAGCGTGGACTTCCCGGCGCCGTTACGGCCCATCAGCGCGACCGTCTCGCCGGGCGCCACGGTCAACTCCACGTGCCGCAGGGCGGTGATCCGGCCCCGCCGGACGGCCAGGGAGCGGACTTCGGCGACCTGCGCGGGAGCGGCGGGGTCGGGGGCAGACCGCCTGAACGGGCGGCGGCGCGGGGACGGTACGGGGGCGCGGTGCACAGCAGGAGCGGGGGCGGGGGCCGGGCCTGGCGGCGGGGCGCCCACGGTCAGCCGTTCCCGCAGCTCACCGGCGCGCCGGCGGGCGTCCCGGACCGTCAGCGGCAGCGGGCTCCAGCCGGCCAGGCGGCCCAGGTCCACCACCGGCGGGTACACCGGGGAGACGGCCATCAGCTCGGCCGGGTCGCCGTGGAGCGGGGCCGCGCCGGGGGCCGGCAGCAGGACGACCCGGTCGGCGTACTGGATCACGCGCTCCAGGCGGTGCTCGGCCAGCAGGACCGTCGTACCGAGGTCGTGGACCAGGCGCTGCAGGACGGCCAGGACCTCCTCCGCCGCGGCCGGGTCGAGTGCCGAGGTCGGCTCGTCCAGCACCAGCACCTCAGGGTGCGGGGTGAGGACCGACCCGATCGCGACCCGCTGCCGCTGTCCGCCGGAGAGCGTGGCGATCGGACGGTCGCGCAGATCGGCCAGGCCCAGCAGGTCCAGGGTCTCCTCCACCCGGCGCCGCATCACCTCCGGGGCGAGCCCCAACGATTCCATGCCGTACGCGAGTTCCTCCTCCACCGTGTCCGTCACGAAGTGGGCGAGCGGATCCTGGCCCACCGTGCCGACCACGTCGGCGAGTTCGCGCGGCTTGTGAGTACGGGTGTCCCGGCCGGCCACCGTGACCCGGCCGCGCAGGGTGCCGCCGGTGAAGTGCGGGACCAGCCCGCTGACCGCGCCCAGCACGGTCGACTTGCCCACCCCGGAAGGACCCACCAGCAGCGCCAGTTCACCCTCGGGCACCTCGAAGTCCACGCCCTGCACAGCCGGTTCGGCCGCGCCCTCGTAGACGACGCCGACCTCCTCGAAGCGGATCACGACGGCTCCTCGGGGTTCGGGGATTTCCTGGGTACGACGAAGGCGGGCAGCAGGGCCGGCAGGAGGGCCGCGGCCGGCCACAGGGGCAGGGTGGGCGCGACCAGGGGTACGACCCCGGGGTGCAGCGCGTCCGGATCGCTCACGGAGGCGAGCGTGAGCAACGCGGCGACCGCGGCACCCGAGCCCGCGACCAGCCACGCGGACACCCCCCACGGCTCCGGGCGGTACCGGGTGCGCGGGGAGCGGCGGCCGCCCAGCCGCAGGCCCGCGAGCGCGGCGGCGACCCCGGCGAGCAGCACCGGCAGCCCGTAGGTGCCGCCCTCGGCGGTGAGCAGTCCGTACGTTCCCGCGCACACGCCGAGCAGTCCGCCGAGGGTGAGCGCGGTCGTCGTACGGCGCACGGGGGCCGGCACGTCGGCGGTACGGCCGTAGCCGCGGGCGTCCATCGCGGCGGCGAGGGCGACCGAGCGCTCCAGCGCACCCTCCAGGACGGGCAGTCCGACCTGCAGCAGGCCCCGTACACCCCGGTCCGGGCGGCCGCGCAGCCGGCGGGCGGCGCGCAGACGCTGGACGTCGGCGACGAGGTGCGGTGCGAAGGTGAGCGCGACGACCACGGCCACGCCCGTCTCGTACAGGGCACCGGGCAGGGACTTGAGCAGGCGGGCCGGACTGGCCAGGGCGTTGGCGGCGCCGACGCAGATGAGGAGTGCGGCGAGCTTGAGACCGTTGTAGCCGGCGAAGAGCAGGGCCTCCGCGGTGACCGCGCCGCCGAGGCGGATGCCCTGCACCCAGTCGGGAAGCGGGACTTCGGGGAGGGTGAGCAGGACGTGGGTGCCGGGGACCGGGGAGCCGAGGGCGACCGTGAAGGCGAGACGGATGAGGAGCACGGCGGCGGCGAGTTTCGCGAAGGCGGTGTAGGAGCGCGCCCAGGGGGACGGCGAGCGGTGGGTGGCCACCACATAGCCCGCCGCGGCCATGAGGAGGGCGAGCAGGAGGGGGTTGGTGGTGCGGGTCGCCGCCGTGCCCAGCCCCAGGGACCAGAGCCACCAGGCGCCGGGATGGAGGGGGGCGTGCCGCTGGTGCCGGGCGGGGGTGGACTGCGCCCGCCCGCGCCCGCTACGCATTCCCGCGCCGCCGGGCCTGCCACACCGCCGCTCCCGCCAGCAGGGCGACCACTCCCACTCCGATCGGCAGCCCCAGGGCAGGGCCGCCGTCCGACTCCTTCCCGGCCTGCTTCTCCTTCGCTGCCGTGCCCCCGCTCTGCTGGCTCGACACCTGCTCCCCGCACCCCTTCCCGGGATACCCGGCGATCGCGCACAGCAGGGCATTGGTGTCGTAGCGCAGGGGCTTGGCGACGGCGGCCAGCGCCTCGGCCGTCGTCGCGTCCGGGGAGACGCGGGCGCAGGCCGTGCGGCGGGCGGGCGGGGTCTCACCGGACGGGGCGTCAGCGGCCGTGCCGAAGTCGAGGACGAGTGCCACGCGTTTCACGCCCGGCTTCGCGGGTGTCCCCGCGCAGATCCCGGCGAAGTCCGCCGCGCCGCGCGGCCGGCTCGCGTCCGCGGAGTCCACGCTCACCGCGAAACGGAAGCCCTGGACGGCCCCGTCGTCCGGGCGGGCCGTCGACGGCCCTTCGGTGGCGTACGTCCAGTGGCCGCCGTCCCGTTCCCAGAACGACCAGTAGCGGTAACCGGCGGCGTGCGCCTGGGCGGCACCGGCCACGAGGACGAGCGCGGCGACCGGCAGGGCCACGGCACGGCGGACGGCGGTCACGGCTGCCGCTGCTTACGGCGGCCGCTGAGCAGGAAGCCGATGCCGATGCCGATGCCGGCGACGATGCCGACGCCGACGATCCACCAGACGCGGGTGCCCGAGTCGTGCTCGTCATGGTTGCCGGGTTCCTCGGCGCGGGCGGCCGACTTCGGGGCCGGGCCGGTCGCGTTGAGCGCCCGCACCAGGTCCGTACCGCCGAAGTCCCGCGGCTCGGCGCCCACCGCGTGCGCGGCGAGGATCAGCTGGGCACAGGCGGCCGGGCCGCTCTCCCGCGCCCACTTGGCCGCGTTCTTCTCCAGCCAGCCGTACGGCTTCTTCGCCTGTGCGGTCCAGCCGTCCGCGGCGAGTGCGACGACCGTGTCCGCGGTGTTGCCGTAGTCGGGCTGGTCCTCGGCGCCGGGCAGGGTCGACTTCAGGTATCCGGCGGGGGTCAGGGCGTTGGCCAGGTAGGACGAGGCGTTGTTCGCCACCTCTGCCGGGGTGAGCTGCTTGTCGGAGTTCGTGCAGCTGGAGCCCTGCTCGGGAGCCTTCCCGGCCCTGGTCACGAAACCCTTGCCGAGCGCGCCGAGCACCGCGGCCGCCGTCGCGTCCGCGTTGGCGAACAGCTTGCCCTTCTTGTCCGGCTGGTAGGGGAGGGCTCCAGCCCCGTCGTCGTCGCAGGGCAGGGACCACTTGGCCAGCAGGTCGTACGGGGTCTTGCTCCCGGTGTGCACCCGGGCCGGGTCCTGGCCGACCGAGGCGAAGGCGCCGATGACGACGCTGGTGGAGTTGGTGTCGCTCGGGCCGCCCGGCGAGTAGCCCCAGCCGCCGTCCTTGTTCTGGACCGTCGTCAGCCAGACCAGGGCCCTGCGGACCTCACCGCCGTGCCCGCCGAGCGCCTGCAGGGCCTGGACGGCGGCGGCCGTGCTGTTGGTGTCGGGCTGGGCGCCGCCCTTGCCCGCACAGGGCTTGGCGGTGTCGGCCCGGAACGCGGCGAAACCTCCGTTGTCGCACTGCTGCCCCGCCAGCCAGTTGACGGCCGACGCGGCGGGACGGTAGCCGAGCGTCCGCTGCGCGAGCAGCGCCAGCGACTGGCGCCAGACACCGTCGTACGTCGGGTCCGCCTTGCCGAACAGGCCGGACGGAAGGGTCACCTTCGGGGACGGGGACGGGGACGGGCCGGCGGCCGTGGCGGGCGCGGCTGCGGCCAGCACGCCTATGGCGGCGAGAGCCGCGGCACTGCGGCGGACGTTCATGGTCGGCGACTGCCTCTCCTGCGGGAACCGGCAGCGCACGGGACCACCCCGGGCGGCTCGGCTCCGTAAACCTCGACGGTGCCGTGCGCGACGGGCCGCCGCGCACGCGAGCCGGTCAACGTCCCGTCCGGAGCGGTCCGGCTCACCGTCCGCGGGACGGTTCACGGTTGCGGGTCAGCGCCGGAATTGCACCGGCTTCCCCCCGTACAGGTGTGATGACGACCCCGCCACTTTACCGGCCGCCGTCAGCGGGCCGAGGGGTGGCTGTGGGCACACGGGGGCGGTGACCGGGGTCACGCCCACGGCGGCGCGTGCGCCGCACCTCGATCCGCGTCCCGACCACGTGGTGCCGGCCCCGCCGGGCCGTGGACAACCGGAGGAGTTTTTAAGGGCGGTGGGGCAACGCCCCCGCTGGTGCGGGGCGGTATCGCAAAGGCGCTTGTGCTCAGCATGCCTAGGCCGCGTGCGGCCAAGACGTCGGGACGACGGCCGCGCTCAAGTAGTGGGCCATCCCGCGCAGGGCGTGCTCGCACTCTGCCGGGTCCTCGCCCTCCGCCACCCAGTGCGCGAGCCGGTCGGCCGGCCCTGCGTGGCCGGCCGCCGTGACCGGGTCGCCGGGCCGCCGGGTGAGGACCATGCGCTCGGCGCACGGCTCGTACGTGGCCGCCGGGTCCAGATGCAGGTGGGTCAGCCGGCCCGTCGCAGCCGGATAGGCGAACTGGATCGCGGCCGCCCGCTGCCGGGTCGGAGTCACGTCCGGGAGCCCGCCGGTGGCCAGGGCGGCGGCGGCTCGCACGAGGTCGACGCCGGTGGCCCGTTCGACCAGCAGCGGGATCAGGTCGCCGGGCAGGTGCGGGACGACGTCCGTGACGAGCGGGCCACGGGCGGTGAGCCGCAGGCCGATGTGGACGACGGTGTGGGCGAGGCCGAGCGCGCGCACGGTCCGCTCCACCGTGTGCCGCAGGAACGGGTTGTGCAGCAACCCGTCGTGGGCGTGCACGGAGTGCCGCAGCGGCTGCCGGGCGGGCGGCGGGCCCGGCGTCGTACGGGTGAGCGCGGCGATGCGGACCTCGTCGTCCAGGACGACGGCCTCGGCGGAGACCAGCGGCCCCTCCGTGTCCTCCCGGCCGGCCGGGAGGATCTTGTGGCGGGCGAGGAGTGCCGACAACGCGGCCGGGTCGGTGCAGGCCGCGGCCGTCTCGTACGGGATGCCGGGTAACGCCAGCCGTGCGGCGAGCCGTGCGACGCCGGTCAGGTGCTCGCCGGCCCAGGTCAGTACCCCGCGGACCCGGTGTCGTGCCGCGTAGCGCGCGACCGCCACGGCGGCCGCCTCCCGACCGGGGTCGGCCACCAGATGACCGGCCAGGTAGGGGCGCGCCCAGGCGGGCGGGGCGGTGCCGACCAGCACCACCGGGTGGGCCGCCGCGATCCGCGCCAGCGGGTACTCGTCGTACGCGGCACGGCGGCCGGTTCCGAGGAGAAGAACGGACTGCGGCATCGGAGCCTCACCTTCGTGGGGAGAAGGCGGACAGAGGAACGCCCCGGATGCTGCTCCCCCATAGGCAGCACCCGAGGCGGGTCGATCTTGCTCTCCGTGCCCTGATCCTCACCCGACACACCCTCAACTGTCAACGATTGCTGCCTATTTCCGCAGTCGGCGTTGTCATGTCTGGTCGGCGCACGGGTGACCCGGTAGCCTCGCGTCAGCTCAGCCACGGAACGGACGACGTGCCCAGGGGGGACCTCGGTGAGTGACGCCTACGCCCCGCTGGCCGACGTGCTGGACCGGCTCGGAGAGCTGACCGGCCGGCCCGGCCGGCTGTCGGAGGTCCTGGACGTGGCCGGGCTCTCCCACCGCACCGGCATCCCCGTCGGCGTGGTCGTCGAACTGCTCTCGGGCGGCCGGGCACCGGAGGCCTGTCTCGCCCAACGGGTACGGCAGCGGCTGGACTTCATCCGGGAGACCCGGCGGCGGCCCGACGGCAAGCGGTACTCGCTTGACGAACTGGCCAGGATCGCCGGAACCAGCCGGCAGTGGTTGAGCGAGTGGCGCAAGAGCGGTATGCCGGGCCTCGAACACACCGACCGGCTGCGCAGGTTCTTCGGCCTGTCGGCGGGCTTCTTCACCGCCGACGAACAGGAGGCGCTGCACGAGGCGCTGCAGCCGGTGGTGCAGAGCCTGGAGGCGGAGGCGGACCCGCTGCTGCGGCTGCGGGAGAGCGGGCTGGTCAGGCTGGCCGCGCGCGCCCCGCAGATGAACCCCCGTCAGCTGGCCACGCTCGCCGACCTGGCGGAGATGATCATCACTTCGGAGCGGGCGGGGAGTTCGGGGGAGGCGAAGGGGACCGCCGCCTTGAGGGGTGCCGGGCGTGCCTGAGCCGGTGCTGGCCGTAAACGATCGTTTTCCTTGCGGGAACATGCCCTTCCGGCCTTCCTGGTCCTATGGTCGCCCAACGCCCGCCGAACTCGACCGCAAGGACGACGACCGCAAGGACGACGACCGCAAGGACGACGCATGAGCCCCGACAGATCGCCGAAGTCCCGCAGAACGACAAGTTCGCCGAAGCGGTTCCTCGACCGGCTCGTCCGCGACACCGCCCGGACGCTGACCCCGCCCACCGGGCCGAAGGCGTTCCTGCACGCGGTCTGCGCCACGCTCAGCCCGCAGCTGGACCGCCCGATCCGCCTGAAGTTCGTCGCCTTCCCACCCGGCCTGGACGTCTCCGGGGTCACCTTCGCCATGGACGAGGAGTACATCGTCGTGGTCGAGGAGCGGGCGCCGGACGAGCACCAGTTCGTCATCGCGGGGCACGAGATCGGCCACATCCACTACCAGACGCTGGACGTGCACTACCCGGCCGGCATGCCCGCGGCGGCGCGCCGGCTGCTGTCCCAGGCCGAGGAGGACATCCCCTGGGACCAGGTGGTCGCCATGGCCACCCGGTCGCCCGCTGCCGCGGCGGCCGAGGCGGAGTGGGAGGCCGAGGAGTGCGGGCTGCGGCTGGCGGCGAAGTTCTCCAGGGTCGTCGGCCCGGGCGCGGCGGCCGGGCGTACCACCCAGGACACCCTCACCGGCCGGCTGTCGTCCTCGCTGGGCAACATCGGCGGGCCGTGATGCGCTGGGACCTGGCGGGTTCGTTCACCGCCTACGCCGTTCCGGCCGCGCTGCTCGCGGTGGCCTTCGTGATCAAGCTGCCGCTGCTGCGGCGGGCCTGGCAGGACCCGATCCTCCGGGCCACCGCCCTGCTGCTCGGGATCGGCGCCGTCGTCTTCGCCTCGCTGCCGCCGGCCAGTCTGCACCGCATCAACGAGATCGCCGGCGTCCCCAACTTCGCCGGGCTGTGGGTGTATTCGCTGCTCACCGCCTACTGCGGGGCCTGCCTGTGGCTGATCATCACCTGGCGCGAAGCCCCATCGGCGGTCCGCCGCCGGCGCACCCGTACGGTCTGGATGGTCTACGCCGCCATCATCCTCGGCCTGTGGACGACCTTCCTGCTCGGCGACCACCATGTGGAGCGGCTGCGGGACCTCGACACCTATTACGCCAACACGCCCTGGATGCGCGAGTTCGCGCTGCTGTACCTCGTCGCGCACATGGTCTCCGCGCTGGTCGCGGCGGGCATCCTGTGGGCCTGGTTCAAGGAGGTCGAGGACACCTGGCTGCGCCGGGCCGTGGTCTTCCTCCAGGTCGCGTACGCGCTCGGGCTCATCTTCGACATCGCCAAGCTCGCCGCGATCGGTGCGCGCTGGAGCGGACGTGACTGGGACTGGCTGTCTACGTACGTCGCCCCGCCGTTCGCCATCGCCGAGGCGGGACTGGTCGCCGTGGGCTTCATCGCCGGGCAGGCGGGCCCGGTCGCCGAGGAGCGCCGGCGCCTGGTCCGCACCCACCGGCGCCTCAAGCCCCTGTGGCAGGCCATGCTGACCGTCACCGCCCCGGCCGCCCCGGCGACCGGCCGGGTCAGCGGGGCCGCCCTCCGCCTGGAACTGCGCCGGGCCACCATCAACGACGGCCTGCTCAAACTGGCCCCGCACCGCAGCGCATCCCGCCGCGAGCGAACGCGGCAGGCGGCGACAGCGGCCGGCTACCCCGAGTCCGCCGCCCGCGGCATCGCGGGTGCGGTGGACATCCTGGTCGCAGCGGACGCACTGCGCTCGCCGGAGGCCGGAGACGAGCGGACACCGGGGGGAGAAGCGCGCCTCGACCCCAGCCCCGCCGACGGGCCTTCCATGCCTGAGGGTGCTGCCTCCTCCAGACTGGCCGTACCCGTGTCTTTCAGCCCTGGCGGGCCCACCCCGTCCAGCCCTGGCGGGCCCACCCCGTCCAGGCCTGCCGAGCCCACCCCGTCCAGGCCTGGCGGCCCTGCCTCCTCCAGGCCGGCCGTATCCGTGTCTTTCAGCCCTGCCGAGCCCGTCTCCTCCAGTTCGGCCTCGCCCGCCCCTGTTCAGCTTCGTCCGGCCGAGCCCGCCCCCTTCGTTCGGGCCGGGCGCCCCACCGATGTCCCCGACAGTGAGCTGGAGTGCATCGCGCATGCCCTGCGGTT
Organism: Streptomyces sp. NPDC007905; assembly: GCF_042959345.1. NCBI lineage: Bacteria > Bacillati > Actinomycetota > Actinomycetes > Kitasatosporales > Streptomycetaceae > Streptomyces > Streptomyces sp. NPDC007905. The sequence continues at coordinate 323,603 of NZ_JBIBKS010000010.1, forward strand.
TCACTCGTCGGTTGTCGAAACGTTCCGCCGGGAGGCGGTCGCCACAGAAGGTCTCACCTCACATGCCTGACATACCCACCGCCCGCCGTACCGCGATCGTCATCGGCGGCAGTACGGCCGGCATGCTCGCCGCCTCCGTGCTCGCCAGCCGCTTCCACGAGGTCACGATCGTGGAGGCCGACCGGCTGCCGGAGGGCCCCGAGCCGCGCAAGGGGCTGCCCCAGGCCCGCCACGCCCACCTGCTGTGGTCCGGCGGGGTGGCCGCACTGGAGGAACTGTTGCCGGGCATCACCGGGGAGTTGGTCGGCAACGGCGCCGGGCTCATCGACGTGATGACGGACCTGGTGAGCAAGGCGCCCTCCGGACCGTGGTTCCGGCGGTTCACCGACTCACGGCACCACATGATCGTGTGCAGCCGGGATCTGCTGGACGCGGTGATCCGGGCCGACGTCCTCGGCCGGCGCCGCATCACGCTGCTCGACGGCACCAGGGTGGCGGGCCTCGCCGGAGACAAGGGGCGGGTGACGGGGATCCGGGTGCCCTCCACGTCCGGCGGCCGACCAAGCACCCTGTACGCCGACTTGGTGATCGACGCGAGCGGCCGCGCCTCCCAGGCGCACAAGTGGCTGCAGGAGCTGGGCCACGCCCCTGTCGAGGAACGCGTCGTCGACGCGGGCGTCGCCTACGCCAGCCGTGTCTACGCCGCTCCCGACGGTACGACCGCCCTGCGCTACCCGGTCGTGAACGTCCAGGCGGACCCGCGCGACGCGCCCGGCCGGGGCGGAGTCGTCGTACCGATCGAGGACGACCGCTGGCTGGTCACGCTGTCCGGCACCAGGGGCGGCCAACCCACCGCCGACCCGCAGGAGTTCGAGCACTTCGCGCTCACCGGCCTCAAGGACCCGATCATTGGCCGTCTCATCGTCACGGCCAAACCGCTCACCGACCCGGTCACCACCCGCAGCACGGCCAACCGCCGCCGCTACTACGAGAGCGCCGAGACCTGGCCGGACGGCTTCGCGGTCATCGGGGACGCCGTCGCCGGCTACAACCCCGTATACGGGCACGGCCTGTCCGTCGCCGCGCAGAGCGTGCAGGCCCTCGGCCGGGTCCTCGACCGGCACGGTCCCACCGCGCCCGGCACCGCCCGCCGCATCCAGCGCGCGGTGGCCCGGCCGGTCGGCAACGCCTGGAACCTCGCGGTGGGCCAGGACGCGTACTACCCAGGGGCCGCACCCAAGCCGCCGACCGCCGTCGAGCGGCTGCTCACCGCGTACGTCGACAAGGCGGTCGCCGCGGGCTCCGGGAACCCGCGCGCCCTGCGCGGCCTGCTGGACGTGATGAGCCTGAGGACCCCGCCTACCCGCCTCTTCGCCCCCGACATGCTGTGGAACATCTGCTTCGGCCCCCGCAAGGGCCCCCTGTCCGGCCCGCCGCTGAGCACGGCGGAACGGGAGGCGGCGGGGCTCAGCTGACCCGGGGGGTCGGCCCGCCGAAGGGCAGGTGCAGGGTCCGCGAGGCGAGCAGCCAGGCACCGTCGACCCGACGGAAGGTGTCCTCGTAGTGCCCGACCTGGACGGGTGGGCCGGCCGGGACGACCTCGCCCGCGTAGCCGTCGACGCGGTACGTCGAGAAGTACGAGACGGCGCGCGCCGCCTCCGGTGAGATCACCCTGACCAGGACGTTGGACATCAGACGGCGGGAGAGGCGGTCGGCGGGGCGGGAGCCGAAGTAGGCGCGCAGCGCCTCGCGGCCCTCGATCCGCCGTCCGTCCTCCGGCCACCGCCAGCAGCCGTCCTCGGTGAACAGCTCGGCCACGGAGGCCGGTTCACCGAGGTCGAGCCGGTGGACGAACTCCACGATCAGGCGCTCGCAGGCGCGCTCGGCGAGCAGGCGCTTCACAGGGTCCATTGAGGTTGTCTAACAGCCGCGGCCCAGACGTGGCGACAGATTTACTCCCCTTGCACGGCGACGTATGCCACCGGCGCCCCTCCCTTAAACGGCCACGTACGCCACCGGCGCACTCCCCGGGATCGGCTCCGCCCGCCCCAGCTTCACCAGGCGGCGCAGATGGGCCTCGGCCTCCGAGACGGCGATGGTCCTCGACCCGTAGGGGATGTCTGGCCAGGGGCGGTTCCACTCCATGCGCTCCGCGAGATGCCAGGGGGTGAGTGGCTCGGAGAGCAGAGCCAGCAGACCGGTGAGGCGCTCCTCGTGGTGGGTGAGCAACTCCCGCACCCGGCCGGATGCGTCGGTGAAGGGGTGCTGGTGGGCGGGGAGCACTTCGGCGGGGGTGAGCCGCCCCACCCGCTCCAGGGAGTCCAGGTAGTCACCGAGGGGGTCGGTCACCGTCGTGTCGTCGGGGTCCTCGTACAGGCCGATGTGCGGGGTGATCCCCGGAAGGAGGTGGTCGCCGCTGAACAGCCGTCCTCTTCCCGGCACTTGGCCGGGATGCTGTTCCTCCAGGTGCAGACAGACGTGGCCGGGTGTGTGGCCCGGGGTCCAGATCGCGCGCAGCCGGCGGCCGGGCAGGTCGAGGAGTTCACCGGGGACGATCTCGCGGTCGGGCAGGGCGGGGGACAGGCCGGGCAGGGTACGGCGGCGGGACGCGCGCAGCGGAGCGACGTGCTCCTCGGGCGCCCCCGCCGCCGTCAGCTTGGCCGCCATGTACGCGTACCAGCGCTCCGGACGGGTCTCGCGTGCCCTGCGCACGATCGCCGCGTCGGCCGCGTGCATCGCCACCCACGCACCGGAGGCCTCGCGGACCTGCCCCGACAGACCGTGGTGGTCCGGGTGGTGGTGGGTGACGACCACCCCGTGCACTTCCGCGACGCACGTGCCGCAGGCCGCGAGACCGGCCGCGAGCGCCTCCCAGGACGCCGGGTCGTCCCAGCCCGTGTCCACCAGGACCGGCCCCCGGTCGGTGTCGACGACGTACACCAGCGTGTGGCCGAGAGGGTTGTCCGGGATGGGCACCTGGACGGACCGTACGCCCCCGCCGTGATCGAACGCCTTCGCCATGCACTCCTCCGCCCCACCGCCCGCACCCCACGACCATTGCCCACTATAACTAGAACTGGTTTCAATGGGTGCTCAAGTCGACTGAGGCCGACTGGAGTTGGATTGACCTGCGCTGATGTGCGGGCTGGGTTGGCCAGGGCTTGATCAAGTTCCGTTGAGGTCGGGCTTGTAGGTGATGCCCAGGATGGGGAGGGCCCGTTCGGGTTGGTCGCGGATGGCGCGGGTGGT